>JAHELM010000294.1 GCA_024644185.1 Rhodospirillales bacterium
CCGAAGGATGATGCCCAGGCCGCGTCCTGGTACCGCAAGGCGGCCGATCAGGGTCTCGCCGGGGCCCAATTCGTTCTCGGCGCGATGTATGAATACGGTCGGGGCGTGCCGAAGGATGATGTGAAGGCCTATGCGCTCTACAACGTCGTCGCCGCCGCCGGGGAGGCCGGTGTGGCCACAAAGGCGGCACGGAGCCGGGATACCCTCGCCGGGACGATGACCCCGGACCAGATCGCCCGGGCGCAGGACCTGGCCAGCGCCTGCGCGGCCAGGGAATACAGGGGCTGCGGGTTTTAGTGTCCGGCCGGAAAAGCGTCGCTTCGGCACCGGTACCGATGGCCCGCCGAACCGTCACGGGCGGTTGAGCAGGAATTCCGCGATCAGCGCGTTGACCGTGCCGGCCGCCTCCATCTGCGGCATGTGGCCGATACCGGGCAGATTGTGCAGGGCGATGCCGGCCGGCAAGACCGGCGGGGCGGCGATGCGGTCGGACTGGCCGCGGATCGCCAGCGCCGGGCCGGTCCACGCCGCCAGCGCCGGGGCCATGTCCTCGGCCGGGCTTCCGCCGGGGAATACCGCGTCGCGAATCGCCGCCAGCGCCGCATTGGCCCCGTCCAGCCGCTGGTGGCGCAGCACGCCCTCGACGATCTCGCGCCCGGCCAGCCGGGGATCGGCGAACAGCATCTCCAGCACCGCCTTCATCTCCTTGCGCCGGCTGGCGGCGAGGAAGCCCGCCAGAAAGGATTCGTCCACCCCGCCGCCGAACCCCGCCGGCGCGATCAGGACCAGCGAGGCGACCCGCTCTGGCGCCAGTGCCGCCAGCTTCGCCGCCACCGCCGCGCCCAGGGAATGCCCGGCCAGATGCGCCCGCGCGATTCCGAGAGCATCCATCAGGCCGCGCACCGCCCCGGCCAGCGCGGCCAGGTCGCCGGCGCCGGAATCCAGCGTCGAATCGCCATGCCCCGGCAGGTCGGGGGCGATAACCCGGCGGGTCGCCGCCAGCGCGTCGATGTTGAACAGCCAGTTGTCCTTGTCGCCGCCGAAGCCGTGCAGCAGCAGCAGCGGCAGCCCGGCCGCCCCGTCCGCCCCGGCCGCCCCGTCCGGCGCGCGGTCGCGAAAGGCGATCGGCCGGCCGTCCACGGCGACGACGCTGGCGGCCAGGGCGGTGTCCTCGCCACCCGTCTCCGGGGCGACGAAACCGGCCTGGAATTCGGCGACCGCGGCGTCGATCGCCGCATCGGCCTCCGAGTCGTCGGCGAAGACCGCCAGCAGCGCCCCGACCGGCAGCGTCTCGCCTTCCGCCGCCACGCGCCGGCGCAGCCGGCCCCCGATCGGCGATTCGAATACATTGACGATCTTGGCGGTCTCGATCTCGGCCAGATCGCCGCCGCGCGCCACCGATTCGCCCTCGGCCACCAGCCACGCCGCGACCTTCCCCTCGGTCATGGTGAGGCCCCATTTCGGCATGGTCAGCGTCTGAATCGTCACGGTACAGGTCTCCTGCAATGGCGCGGCATGGTCAGCAAAAATCCGGCCGTTGTCCAGCCCCGATGGCGGGCCGGTCCGGGCACCCCTCTTGCCGCCGGGGCCGGGTTCGGGTATCCGGTTGCACCCAATCGCGTGACGGAGGAATCGGGTGACGCTGAAAAGCATCGAGGCGCGGATCGCCGAGGAACTGGGCTGCCGCGAGGCGCAGGTGACGGCGACCGTGGAATTGCTGGATGGCGGCGCGACCGTCCCCTTCGTCGCGCGGTATCGCAAGGAAGCGACCGGCGGATTGGACGACGCACAGCTTCGCACCCTCGAGGAACGGCTGGGTTACCTGCGCGAGCTGGAGGAACGCCGCGCGGCGATTCTGGCCAGCATCGGGGAACAGGGCAAGCTGACCGACGAATTGCGCGGCCAGATCGCCGGCGCCGACACCAAGGCCCGGCTGGAAGATCTCTACCTGCCCTACAAGCCGAAGCGCCGCACCAAGGCGATGATCGCCCGCGAGGCCGGGCTGGAACCGCTGGCCGATGCGCTGCTGGCCGATGCCTCGCTGGTGCCCGAACAGGCGGCCGCCCCCTATGTCGATGCGCAAAAGGGTGTCGCCGATGTGGCGGCCGCGCTGGAAGGCGCCCGCGATATCCTGGCCGAACGCTTCGCCGAGGATGCCGATCTGCTGGGCCAGATCCGCGATTTCCTGTGGGCGAACGCGCATCTGGCGGCCAGGGTCGTCGAGGGCAAGGACAAGGACGGCGTCAAGTTCTCCGATTATTTCAACCATTCCGAGGCGCTGAAATCGATGCCGGCGCACCGGGCGCTGGCGGTGTTCCGCGGCCGCAAGGAAGAGGTTCTGACCGTCGCCATCGCCCTGCCGAATCATGTCGACGAGGCCGGCGTGCCGCATCCGTGCGAGGTCATGACGGCCGGCCGCTTCGGCATCGCCGACCGGGGTCGTCCGGCCGACAAATGGCTGCTGGCCTGCGCCCGCTGGGCGTGGCGGGTGAAGATTTCCCTGCATGTGGAGATCGAGCTGCTGCGCCGGCTGTGGGAGATGGCCGAGGAGAACGCGATCCGCGTCTTCGCCGAAAACCTGCGCGACCTGCTGCTGGCGGCGCCCGCCGGGATGCGGCCGACCCTGGCGCTCGACCCCGGCTTTCGCACCGGGGTCAAGGTGGCGGTGATCGACCGCACCGGCAAGCTGCTGGAGACGGCGGTGATCTATCCGCACGAACCGCAGCGTCAGTGGGACCAGTCGATTGCCGTGCTGGCGGCGCTGGCCGCCCGGCATGGCTGCGAGCTGATCGCCATCGGCAACGGCACCGCCTCGCGCGAGACCGAAAAGCTGGCGGCGGAATTGATCGACCGGCATCCGGACGCCAAGCTGACCAAGGTCGTGGTGTCGGAGGCCGGCGCCTCGGTCTATTCGGCCTCGGCCTATGCCACGGCGGAACTGCCCGGCGTCGACGTGACCCTGCGCGGCGCCGCCTCGATCGGCCGCCGCCTGCAGGACCCGCTGGCCGAGCTGGTGAAGATCGACCCGAAATCGATCGGCGTCGGCCAGTACCAGCACGATGTCGGCGAGGCGAAGCTGGGCCGCGCGCTGGATGCGGTGGTCGAGGATTGCGTGAACGCGGTCGGCGTCGACGTCAATACCGCCTCGGCGCCGCTGCTGGCCCGCGTATCGGGGATCGGCGAATCGCTGTCGCGGGCGATCGTCGCCCATCGCGAGGCGAACGGCGCCTTCCGCGGCCGGGCGAGCCTGCGCGAGGTGCCGCATCTGGGGCCCAAGGCCTTCGAGCAATGCGCCGGCTTCCTGCGCATCATGGATGGCGACGATCCGCTGGACCGTTCGGCCGTGCATCCCGAGGCCTATCCGGTGGTGCGCCGTATCCTGCAGACCAGCGGCGCCGATATCCGCGCGCTGATCGGCAATGTGGAAATCCTGCGCTCGCTGAAGCCCGGCGATTTCATCGACGAAAAATTCGGCGAACCGACCGTGCGCGACATCCTGGCCGAACTGGAAAAGCCCGGCCGCGACCCGCGCCCCGAATTCAGGACCGCCGCGTTCAAGGAGGGCGTGGAGAAGCTGTCCGACCTGACGCCCGGCATGATTCTGGAGGGCCAGGTGACCAACGTCGTCGATTTCGGCGCCTTCGTCGATATCGGCGTGCATCAGGACGGGCTGGTCCACGTCTCGGTGCTGGCCGACCGCTTCGTCAAGGACCCGCGCGAAATCGTGCGGCCCGGCGATATCGTCAAGGTGAAGGTGATCGAGGTCGACCTGCCGCGCAAGCGCATCGCGCTGTCGATGCGCATGGACGACGGCGCGGTGAAGGCGAAACCCAAATCCGACGACCGGCGGGACGGGTCGCGGCCAAAATCCGGCAAGGACGGCCGCGGGCCGGGTGGCGGCCGGCCCGATGGCGGCAAGCCGGGCGGCGGCGATCCGAAATCCGGTCCTAAACCGGGTCCCAAGCCCGATGCCGGCGGCGGCGCCTTTGCCGCCGCCTTCGCCGAAGCATTGAAGAAGCGGGGCTGAACCGGATCCGCCTCCGCCGCCGCCTCACCCCGGCGGCAGGTCGATCGTCACCTTCAGGCCGGGCGCGTTGTCGGCCAGTTCCAGCGTCGCGTCGTGCAG
>JAHELM010000295.1 GCA_024644185.1 Rhodospirillales bacterium
CGATGGCGAAGAGGTAGCGGCCGGAAGCTGACAAGCGCGAGATATGCACCGCGTAGCCGGTATCGATGACCTCGACGATCTTCTTGGAATTGCCGTCGATCAGGGCGATCTGCCCGGCATCGCGCAGCGTCACCGAGAACAGGTTGTCGAGATCGAGCTTGTTCATCTTCTTCGTCGGCCGCTTGTCGACCGGAACCAGAACCTTCCACGAGGCCTTCATCTCGGCCATGCCCCATTCCGGCGGCTGCGGCGGCTCGTTCAGCAGGTATTTGACCATGAGGTCGATCTGCGGCTCGGTCAATTCGCCCGACGTGCCCCAGTTCGGCATGCCGCCCGGCGATCCGTAGGTGATAAAGGCCTTGAGGTAGTCAGCGCCCAGCTCTTTCGTGATTTCGGTCGTCAGCGGCTTGCCCGTCGCGCCCTTGCGAAGCACGCCGTGACATCCGGCGCAGCGTTCGAAGTACAGCTTCTTGGCGGCAACGAATTCGTCGGCCGTCAGCACCGGTGCGCCCGGCTTGGTTCCGGCCTGTTCGGCCGGCACGTCCAGGCTCGGCTGGTACTGGCCGCCCGGCGTGGTCTCGTGTAGCTTCAGCGTCTCCGGGGCTGGCGGCTGCTGGGCCACGGCGACGCCGCCGCTCACCAGAGCGAATGCAAGCCCTGCCCCGAGAGCGCTATCGCGCAGGATAGATTTCATTTTGGCTTCTCCATTATCGATATTCCGCGGTGCAACCATGACGGCCGTATTGGCCGCAAACATTGACCGATATCAATTGCGCAGATTCGCCGGATCGTCCCATTGACATATGTCAAGGACCCTGCGATCGGCTATCGTGATGCTGCTTCGCATTATCGGCCGGATTTTCGTAATTCTGACGGCGTGAAACATTGAGGGGGCCTCGCTTGAAGTCGACACGGTCTGCGGCGATTCGACGCGGAAACAGCAGCCGCGGCCGGTGGCCGGGTGCGTCCGCCACCCTCCTCATGTTTTTGCTGTTTCTTGCCTCGCCCGTCCTCGGTGAGACCCAGGAAACCGGTAACGGTATCTTCGAGCGCGTGTTTCCCGATGCTACCAGTTTTGGCCCGCTGGAGGGAAGCCCTCTTGCGCGGCCCGCATTTCGCAACGACCGCATCGTCGGATACGTCTTCCATACCTATAGCGTCGTCCGCTCGGTGGGTCTTTCGGGCAAACCGCTGGACATCGTCGTCGGCCTGGACATGGCGGGAATCATAACAGGCGCGGAGATACTCGAACAGCACGAGCCGATTCTGGCTATCGGCGTGTCGGCGGACGATCTGCATACCTTCGTATCGCGGTTCACCGGCATGGATTCGCGCCAGACTCCGACGGTCCATCGCAGGGCCCCCCGCGAGGACGGCGAAATCCAGGCGGTCAGCGGTGCCACCATATCGTCCCTGCTGATCGCCGACGCCATCTACCAGTCCGCCGAAGCGGTGGGCCGCGGTCGCGGCATCCTGGCGGGAGCCGAATCCGGCATCGACCTGACCGGGTTCGAGGAACTCGGCTGGAATGCCTTGATCCAGGACGGCTCGCTGCAATCGCTGCGCCTGTCCGTGCGCGAAGCCGAGGACGCCGTGGCCGCGCGGGGCGGGCGCCTGTTTTCGCAAGGCGCCCGTCCGGCCGACGATACCGCACCCTTCGTCGCGCTGACGGCGGGACTGGCCAGCCCGGCGCGAATCGGCCGCAACCTGCTGGGCCCCGGCGCCTATAACCGGCTGGTCGGATCGCTTGCCGATGGCGACCAGTTGATCTTCATTGCCGCCAACGGGCTCTATTCCTTCAAGGGCACGGCCTATGGCCAGACCGGTGTTTTCGACCGGTTCCAGATCTCGCAAGGCGGCGCGACCTTCACCTTCCGGCGCGAGGATTACATCCGGATCGACCGACTGACGGCGGAGGGCGCGCCCGACCCGCGGGAAAAGGCCTTGTTCGTCATCCATGCCGGAAGCGGATTCGATCCTGCCCGCGCCTGGCGCCTGGATCTGTCGTTCGGTGGCGACAGCGATGCCGGACCGGTGACCGCGATCCGCTCGCTGGAGTATGTCCTGCCGAAGCGCTATCTCGCGACCTCGGAAATCACCGCGATCACGCCGCCCTCGGCCGATCTCTGGCGCAATGTCTGGCTCGACCGGATGCCCGACATCGTCCTGTTGGGGGTGGTTCTGCTGTCGCTCGGCACCATGTTTTTCCTGCAGGATATGCTGGCGCGGCGGCGGCGCCTGTATCAGGCGTTCCGATACGGTTTCCTCGCCATCACCCTGCTCTGGATCGGCTGGTACGCCTCGGCGCAGCTTTCGGTGCTCAATGTGCTGACCTTCGGCGGCGCGCTGCGCACCGAGTTCCGCTGGGACTTCTTCCTGCTTGAGCCGTTGATCTTCATGCTCTGGGCCTATGTCGCGGTGGCGCTGCTGTTTTCCGGCCGCGGGGCGTTCTGCGGCTGGCTTTGCCCCTTCGGCGCGCTGCAGGAGCTTCTGAACCGCATTGCCCAGCGTCTGCGCGTGCCGCAGATCCGGGTTCCCTTCGCGCTGCACGAACGGTTGTGGCCGATCAAGTATATCGTCTTCCTGGGCCTGTTCGCGATTTCGCTGGGCTCGATCGACCTGGCGCAGACCGGGGCCGAGATCGAGCCGTTCAAGACCGCCATCGTGCTCCGCTTCCTGCGCGAATGGCCGTTTCTTCTCTATGTTGGCGGGTTGCTTTTCGTCGGGCTGTTCATCGAGCGGGCCTTCTGCCGGTATCTCTGCCCGCTGGGCGCGGCGCTGGCCATTCCGGCGCGCATCCGCATGTTCGAATGGCTGAAGCGGCGCTGGCATTGCGGGCGCCAGTGCAATATCTGCGCGACCCGTTGCCCGGTCCAGGCGATCCATCCGAACGGAACGATCAATCCGAACGAATGCATCTACTGCCTGAAGTGCCAGACGCTGTATTTCGACGAAACCGTGTGTCCGCCGCTTCTGGAGCGGCGCAAACGGCGCGAGACCCGCGCCGTGCTCGCCGCTGGCGATGGGCTGGAGGATTGAGAATGCAGATGCTGAAACAGAACCCGATCACGCGCCGGCGGGCGCTCTGCATCCTGGGTGCAGCAGCCGGTCTGGCCTTGCCGGGAGCCGCCACGCCCCTCGCCGCGCCGATCCTGGAATGGCGCGGCCGTGCACTTGGCGGCCCGGCGCGAATTTCGATTCGGGGCGGCGATACCGCCCGGATCGAGCGTCTGGTCGCTCACTGCGTCGCCGAGATCGAGCGGTTGGAGAATATTTTCAGCCTGTATCGCCCCGAATCGGAGCTCTGCCGCCTCAATCGCGATGGCCGACTCCATGCGCCATCGCTCGATCTGCGCCTTCTCCTTGCCGAGTCCCGGCGCTTCGGCGTGTTGAGCGGCGGCGCCTTCGACGTCACCGTGCAGCCCCTGTGGCAACTATACGCCGCCCATTTCGCCGCCAATCCCGGCGCCGCCGACGGCCCCGCCGATCGCGACCTGGCGGCCGCGGCCGCGCTGGTCGACTACCGCGCTATCGATTCCGACGGCGCGGCGATCCGCCTGCCCCGGCCCGGGATGGCCGTCACTCTGAACGGTATCGCCCAGGGTTATCTGACCGACCGCATCTCCGACATGCTGCGAGATGCCGGCCTGGCCGGCGTTCTGGTCGATCTCGGCGAAATTCGTGCATCGGTCGGCGAGAGCTGGCGGATCGGCATCGAGGATCCCCGCCGCCCCGGGGCGATCGCCGCGGAAGTGCCGCTCGCCGGCGGCGCGCTGGCGACATCCGGCGGCTATGGCACCCGCTTCGATGCCGCCGGCCGGTTTCATCACCTGTTCGATCCGGCGAGCGGCCGCAGTGCCGGCCGGGTTCTCGCCGCTTCGGCCTTCGCGCCGACCGCCACCGTCGCCGACGCGCTTGCCACCGCGCTCGCCGTTGCGCCGGTTGGCCGGGCACGCGCGCTGGTACAGGCTTTCGGCGGTTCGGGCGCCAGACTCGCCTTGCCGGACCCGGACTTGCGCATAATGCACATATGAAAGCCGCTCAAAATGCACAAAGCGCATCGCCAAAAAGCACCGCCGGTATTTTTCGAATATGGCTTCCGTCCGTTCTTTTTGGGGGC
>JAHELM010000296.1 GCA_024644185.1 Rhodospirillales bacterium
GGGCGATGTCCAGCTCGCCGGCACGGAAGCGGTTCTGCGCGGCGACCCGGTCTTCCTGCGGATAGAGGAGGACCTTGTCGAGCTTCACGCTGGCGGCGTCATAGTATTTCGGGTTCTTGACCAGGGTGATGTGGTCGTTGGGAACCCACTCGCCCAGCGTAAAGGGACCGTTGCTGACGATATTGCCGGCCTTGATCCAGTCGGCGCCGAATTTCTCGACGACATGCCTGGGCACCGGATAGGCGGTGTAGTGCGGCAACTGGTCGATGAAATACGGGGTCGGGCCGGACAGCGTGATTTCCAGCGTCGAGGCATCGACCGCGCGCACGCCCAGGTCCTCGGGCTTGGCCTTGCCTGTATTGACGTCCTCGGCATTCTTGATCGTGTACAGCAGCGACGCGTATTCCGCGGCGGTATCGGGCAGCAGGATGCGGCGCAGCGCAAACACGAAATCGTCCGCCGTCACCGGCTGACCGTCCGACCACACGCTCTTGCGCAGCTTGAAGGTGTAAACAAGGCCATCGTCGCTGGCCTTCCAGCTCTCGGCCACGCCGGGAATGGTCTTGCCGTCCGGGCCCTCGGTCGTCAGGCCGACGAACATGTCGCCGACGACGTCGTTTTCCCAGGTGCCCGAGACGTGGTGCGGATCGAGCGAAGCCGGCTCGCCGCTGATGTTGACGCGAAGCACCGATTCGGCGCTGGCGATGCCACCGCCCGCCACGATCCCCGTGGCCAGCACAACAGCGGCAAACGCGCCCTTGAGGCGCGCATTGAGCATGAGAGTCATTGTACCTCCCTGTTGATCTGGTTCTGCGACAGGTCCGGCGAAAAACCGGACGGCCCCCTTTTTGGGGTCTGCGCGGAGGTTACTCCGGGTCGCGCCGCCCTGCAACACCCACGAGTATTTGGTACAATTTCTAAAAATCGGTCGGCGCGCCGCCCTCTTCCTTGCGGCGCGCTACGAAGGCCGCCAGTTCCTCGCGAATCGCCGCCTCCAGCGGGGGCGGCTCATAAGCGGCAAGCAAGGTCTTCCATACGCGGTTTGCCTTCTGCTCGGCGCTTGGGCTGCCGGCTTCCTGCCAGGCCTCGTAATTGCGCCAGTCGGAAATCATCGGGCTGTAGAAGGCCGTGGAATACCGCTGCATGGTGTGCGCGGCGCCGAAGAAATGGCCGCCAGGCCCGACCTCGCGAATCGCATCGACGCCCAGCGAATCGGCATCGACCGCCAGCGGCGTCAGGAAGTTTGACACCATCTGCAGCAGGTCCGCATCCACCATCATCTTCTCGAAGGACGCCTGCAACCCGCCTTCCATCCAGCCGGCGCCGTGCTTCAGCAGGTTCACCCCGCCCATCACCGCGCCCCAGAGCGAAAACACCGACTCGTAGCCCGCCTGCGCGTCCACCGTGTTGGCGGCACAGACATTGGACGAGCGGTACGGCAACCCGTAGCGCCGGGCAAGCTGGCCGCCGACCAGCGCCGCCTTCATGTATTCCGGCGTGCCGAAGGCCGGCGCCCCCGACTTCATGTCCACATTCGACGTGAACCCGCCATAGACGAAAGGCGAGCCGGGCCGCACGAGCTGCGCCAGCACCAGCCCGGCCAGCGCCTCGGCATTCTGCTGCGCCAGGGCGCCGGCAATGGTGACGGGCGCCATCGCGCCGGCCAGGGTGAACGGGGTCAGTACAACCACCTGATTGCGACGGGCCATTTCGATGATGCCCTGGGCCATCGGTATGTCGAGCTTCAGCGGCGAGTTGGTGTTGATGATGGTCAGCAGGCTGGGCTCGCGTTCCAGCGTCGCATGGTCGATGCCGCGACCTATACGGGCGATCTCGATCCCGTCGTGAATGCGTTCGATGCCCAGAGAGTAGGCATGGAAGACCTTGTCGGTCATCGTGACGAAATCCGACAGGCATTCCAGATGGCGGATGGATGGATGGATATCCTGCGGCTCCACCGGGTAACCGCCCGATAGATGGATGATGTTCAGCGACTGGATCAGCTTGAGGAAATTGCGGAAGTCGGCGGTGTTCCCAGGCCGCCTCCCGCCGTCCATATCGTAAGCGTTGGGCGCGCTGGCGATCGGGCAAAACGAAATCCAGGGCCCGCCGATTCGCAGCGAGCGGGCCGGATTGCGGGCGTGCAGGGTGAATTCCGTCGGCGCCTTGCCGATCATGCTTTCAATCAGCCCGCGGTCGAAGCGGACCCGATCGGAATCGCGCGCGATGGAGGCTCCGCCGGCCTTCAGGATGGCTTTCGCCTCCTGATTGATGACATCCATCCCGATCTCTTCAAGGACGGTCAGCGAAGCCATATGGATCGCCTCGAGCTCGTCCACCGAAACCGCCTCGACCGGGCGGTACGGGTTGCGCGGCTGCTGCCACGGCATCTGGGAGATGGCGGCTGGCGTGCCGTCGCGCCGCCGGTTCCGCGCAGCCGAACGGCTTCGATCCGCGACCGGACCAATTTCGCTGCTCATCGCCCTGCCAGCCTCCCTGGTTTTCTTGGGGTAAGTCAGCACAGGACCAGGCAGGGCCGTCAAACGAAAAACGGCATTGCCGACCGGATTGCGTTCAGAGACCCAGTTCGCCGCGGCTGACCGGCACCTCCTCCAGCCCGGACAATTCGTATAGCGCCGGCAGATTCTCGATCACCACACGATCGCGCGACGGCATGGAAATGAAGCCATCTTCACGGAATTTGGTAAGGCCACGGCTGACCGATTCGATCGTCACCCCCAGGTAATCGCCGATATCGGCGCGGGACATCGGCAAGGCGGCGGCCGTTCTGCCGACCCCCCCGGGGCCCACCCAGCGATTGACGAGGAACAGCAGAAACGCCGCCAGCCTTTCCGACACATGCTTGCGGGTCAGGATGACGTTATGATCGTGCTGCGCCTCGATCTCGTCGGTGGCGAACATCAGCATGATCACACCGAACTGCGAGTTCTCTTGCAGAAGCTGCATGAATTCCTCGCGCCGGAAGCTGCAGGTCGCAACGTCGGTCAGCGCCGTTCCGGTACAGTAGGCGCCTTCGCGGTGCTTGATCCCGCTGATGATGTCGCCAGGCCCAAGAAAGCCGGTGACGCATCGCGCGCCGTCTTCAAGAATCTTGCTGAGCACGATCATCCCGTCGCGGATGAAATAAACCCGGTCGAGCGGCTCGCCCTGGTCGACGATGTGCCGGCCCTTGGCAAACACCATCCGCTGCGATACCTGGTGAATCTTCCGCCGGGTTTCCGCATCGACGGATGCGCACAGGCGCAACTGCCGCATCTCGCACCCGCCGCATGTGCCGTTCACATGCTGGCCCCGGCAGATATCGTCCATCTCGCCCTCGCAATCGTGGTCGACCCGCTCGGCCACCGGCGCGATCATGCCCCGAACCGGCCCCGTCTGCCAAGGCGCCATGTCGCCGCACCGGCATCGCTATGGCGCGCGTGTCGACGTCCGCCGTCGCCCCTTGCCGGCATGTTGGGTCAGGAAGGTCTGGCCGCCATGCTTGCGGCCCGCGCGCGCGCCCTCGCCGCCGCTGTAGCCGGTCCCGACGGGCTGGGTCGCCGGAACCAGGTGCTGCTTCGACGGGCCGATCAGGTCCGACCGCCCCATCCGCTTCAGCGCATCGCGCAGCACCGGCCAGTTCTCGGGGTCATGATAGCGAAGGAAGGCCTTGTGCAGGCGGCGTTGCTTCAACCCCTTGGCCGCAACCACCGTCTCGCCGCCGTTGCGCCGCACCGGACGCAGCGGGTTGCGGCCGCTGTGATACATGGCGGTGGCACTGGCCATCGGCGACGGCAGGAAGGTCTGCACCTGATCGGCACGGAAGCCATTGCGCTTCAACCACAGCGCCAGGTTCATCATGTCCTCGTCGGTGGTACCGGGATGGGCCGCGATGAAATAGGGGATCAGGTATTGTTCCTTGCCCGCTTTCCTGGTCGCGCGCTCGAACATCTGCTTGAACCGGTCGTAACTGCCGATCCCCGGCTTCATCATCTTGGAAAGCGGCCCCTCATCGGTATGTTCGGGCGCGATCTTCAGATAGCCGCCGACATGATGGGCCACCAGTTCCTCGACATATTCGGGGCTCTTCACCGCCAGGTCGTAGCGCAGGCC
>JAHELM010000297.1 GCA_024644185.1 Rhodospirillales bacterium
GGCGACCCTGTCCTGCGACTCGCGGCTCAGGCGGCGAACCCGGCGGCCGAAAATCACAATCGGCGCAACCACCACCGGGACGGCAAGAAAGACCAGACCGGTCAGCTTCGGGCTGGTCACGGCCAGCATTACCGTGGCGCCGCAAAACAGCAGGAAATTGCGGATCGCGATCGAAACCGACGAACCGATCACCATCTGCAGCAACGTCGTGTCCGTGGTCATCCGCGACAGCACCTCGCCGGTGCGCGTAACCTCGAAAAAACCGGGGCTGAGCTGGACCACGTGATTGAAGATCGCGCGGCGCAGATCGGCAACCACACGCTCGCCGACCCAGGACACCAGGTAGAACCGGGCAAAGGTGGCGCCGGCCAGAAGAATGATAACAACCAGCAACACCAGCAGCGCGGTATCGAGCACGGACGTATCGCCGCCGCTGAATCCCTTGTCTACCAAGGTCCGCAAGCCCTGGCCCAGCGCCAGCACGGTCGCCGCCGCGATCACCAGCGCGATGCCCGCGCCGACCGCGCGCAGCCAGTACGGCCGCAGGTATCCGGTCAGCGCGCCAAGCGACCGCATATCGCCCTTGGCCCCGCGGTCTTCAACGGGGTTCAGTCGGGTTTCGGATTCTCTGCTCAACGGCTATTCTCCGGCTGGAACATGGCGACAGGATGCATATGCGCGCGGCCACCGCAAGAGACAACCGGTCGCAACCTTTCCGGATCGACATGGAATGTGGCCTAAGGGCCGGATACGAAACCGAGCCGGGCAACGATGGAGGCATGATCGGAACCCGGACCTGGCCCCAGCCGTATATCCTGTACGACCATCCCGTTGGGGAGCAACACATGATCGATCGGCAGGGTAATCGACGGCACCCAGCCGCCGAAGCGGATGGAAAAACTGGGCCGCAAGCCGCCGGCGATCGTCGTTTCGGTCGCGTCCGCAATTCTGGCCGCCGCATGGCTCCACGGCGCGGCATTGAAATCCCCGGCCAGCAGGATCGGGCGCGGAATTTTTCGCAGCCGGGGTTCCAGCGCGTCGATCTGGCGGGCCTGCCTGAACGGGTAAGGCCAGTGCAGATGCAGCGTGGCAACGCTGACCGCGCGACCTTCGATCATCACCCGCAGCCACGCCATGCCCTCGCCATCGGCACAGCCGGACGATTCCCCCGGGGCAAGCTCCAGGCGCGAAAGAACGGCAACGCCGCCAACACCGGCAAAAGGACACAGGACCACCTGCCTGTAGTCGTCGCCCAAACTCTCGATCACGGCGCGGGTGTCCCGGTTCACTTCCTGCAGAGTTACCACATCCGCCTTCTGTTCACGAACCAGCGCGGCCACCGAATCGAGCGCGGTATTGCGGAAACTGAGATTGAGCTGGACCAGCGTGATCGATGCAGGCGGTCCGGCGTGAACGGCCGTCCCGGGTATCGCCATGGCCGGCGAAAGGCCCAGGAAACCGGCGGTCGCAACTGCTCCGGCGATGCCAGCCGGCCGCCACTCGCGCAAGACGACCAGCAGGATCGCGGCAGCCGCCATAGCACTCGCCAGGTGAAGCCTGAAATGCGCGACTGAATCCGCAACCGGCAGCCAGGGCGCCAGGAAACTGAACAACACGGCCGCGGCAGGGATCGCCGCGCCGACGATAACGACGCGACCGGCAAATGTCGGGAACATCACGATAAGAACCCTTCAATCGGGACGGGCCTATCGGATACATGCGAAAATTGTCGAGCCAATGGTGCAATTGTGGCAGTCCGGCCCACCCTCTGTCCGAACGAGCGGGGCGCCGTATCCACCCGGATGGGTATCGTCCGGCCGGCGCGCACCACCAGTTTGGCGGGGGAAAATCGAGAAGCCGGATTTTCGTGTGGGTCGATGACAGCCTCTACCCTTGCAAAGCCGACGCGCCTCGTCTATAAGCCGCCCTGATTTTTGACGAGGAGCCGCGCGATGAAGCCCGATATCCATCCGGATTATCATGAAATCACCGTCGAGATGACCGACGGTACCAGCTACAAAACCCGTTCGACCTGGGGCGCGGCCGGCGACGTCATGAAGCTGGACATCGACCCGAAGTCCCATCCGGCGTGGACCGGCGTGCACCGCCTGATCGACAGCGGTGGCCAGGTGGCGAAGTTCAACAAGCGCTTCGAGCAGTTCGGACTGAAAAAGTAATCCGGCGCCGGCGGCATATGCCGGCAGCCAGGGCAAAGAAAAGCGGGCCCGCACGGCGGCGCCCGCTTTTTTGTGTCTCGATGCAGGTCAGGACGACCGCTTCGACGGGTTGCCGACCTGATCGTCCAGCCGCTGCACGCGACTGTAGAGGCGGTAGCTTCGCTCCATCAGGTCCAACAGACCGCGCGGCAAATCCTCCATCGCCTCGATGGAACGTTTCAGGCAAACCGCCTGGCCCTCCAGGCGATAGCACGCTTCCTCGGAAAATTCCTTCTCGCCTATTTCGCCGTCCAGCACGGCGCGCTGCGCCATGAGCCAGGCCATCACCTGAGTCAGGCGCGTGGTCAGGCGCATGGTTTCCATGGTCAGGGAAATCGGATCCGCCGGACTGCCACGGCGCGCGGCCGGGGTCATCGGCATGGCGTATTTCACGTAATTGCGCGCCTCGACCAGCAGGTCGAACGCCTCGTCATACGTGCCCCGGAAAAATACGGGCCTAAGGGCAGCGATACCGCTGTCTGGTCTGCGTTCGTCGGTCATACTCGACTCCTTCGCGGTCGCTAGGCCGGACCTCTTTGTCCTCTTAAGTGCTTAATATACATGATTTTTCAGGGTTCTGCAAATTCACCGCTCGTTAACCATCTCCCCCCTTGAATTTGCCAGCCCGTTGCATACGTGAAACATGTTTCCGGCGCCCATTGCGGGCCGGAATCGTGGAAGTGCCGGGGATGTTCCCCGGGATGGCTCGACCCCGAGGGTGGGCCATTGAAACCCATATCGCTTTGTTTGGAGGATGTGGCTATGCGTACGACTTTCGATCTTTCCCCGTTTGCGCGCTCGACAATTGGTTTCGACCGGATGCTGCGCCTGCTCGACAGTGCAGCGCCCGCCGGCGAGGGACCGAGCTACCCGCCCTATAACATCGTCAAGACCGGCGAGGATCGGTACCGGATCGCCGTGGCGGTGGCCGGATTCGCCGAAGATGAACTCGAGGTGAAGACCCAGGATGGACAGCTTTCGATCCGCAGCCTTCCGGCTTCGGCCGAAGATCAGACCGACCTTGCCTATCTGCATCGCGGCATCGCGCGGCGTGCGTTCGAACTGCGGTTCAGCCTGGCCGACCATATCGAGGTGAAGGGCGCGACCCTTGCCAATGGCCTGCTGGATATCGAACTGGTGCGCGAGGTGCCCGAGGCGATGAAGCCACGGACCGTGACTATCGCAAAGGCTGGCGAGAACAAGGCCCTGCCAGGCCAGAAGGCGGCCTGACGCCAATCCCGCGAACCGTCCCGGAAAAAGGGGGCGCCCCGCTTGGGGGCGCCCCTGTTTCGTTCAGCATTCCGGGCAGCACAGAGGTTCCAGGGCCGTCCGGATCGCATCGGGAATGGGTGCCGGCCGGCGTGTTGTGCGATCGACATAGACATGCACGAAACGGCCCAATGCCGCCGGTGTTTCCTCGCCCCGCCGAAACAGCCCTATCCGGTAGGTGACGCTGCTGCGTCCCAACCGCTCCACCAGAATGCCCGCATCGATCACGTCGGGAAACTGCAGCTCCGCCAGAAATCGGCACGCCGTCTCGGCAACCACGCCAAACACCGGCGCGACATGGATATCCAGCCCGGCCACCGAAATCAGGTGATGGTTCACCGCCGTGTCGAAATACGAGTAATAGACGACATTGTTGACGTGCCCATAGACGTCATTGTCCATCCAGCGCGTTGGAATTTCGAGAAAATGCGGAAAGGCGTCACGCCCCGGCACTGCCGCTTCTGTCATTCGTCACCATCGCGGATTTGCGGCTTGTTCGCCGCCGTTTAACGGAGCTGAAAAGAAATGAGGCCGCCCCGAAACCCGAGGCGGCCCCTTTTCTTTTTGTTTTAAGCAGAGGTGACGAACCCGCATCGAACCTCGCGGACGCCACTGATCT
>JAHELM010000298.1 GCA_024644185.1 Rhodospirillales bacterium
ATGCTGCTGGCCTTGGCATCGGCGCGGTTTGCCGTCGTTCCAGCGAGCAACCCGGCCTTCAGGGCCTCGCGCCGGGACTTGAGGTCGCGCATGCGATCGGTCGCCGGTTTAGGCTCGAGAAAGCTGCGATAGACGAAGATTACGATCAGGAACGTCGCCAAAGCGGTCAGCGCGACGATTCCCTGCTCCAGTTCGATGGTGATTCCGCCGATTTTCATGGTTCAGATCTCGAATGCCACCATCTTGTTCATGACCAGCCAGCCCATGCCCAGCAGGACACCGCCAACGCCGAGCACATAATGGCCCGGTTCCGTCACGAACAGGGTGCCGATATATTGCGGCGCCACCAGCGACAGGATTCCACCGATCCCGAACGGAAGACCGCCCAGAATATACATACTGGCCCGCGCTTCCGACGACATGGCCTTTACCTTCAGCTTCATCTGTTTCCGGTTGCGCACCAGTTCGGCCAGTCCTTCCAGGGTTTCCGCCAGATTACCGCCGGTTTCGCGCTGTACGGTCAATGTGACGACGAAGAACTTGTATTCGGCGACACCCATCCGCTGCGCGGACTCCCAAAACGCTGCTTCCAGCGTCATGCCGACCCGTGTGTCCTCCATGACACGCCGAAATTCCCCGCCGATCGGATTCGGCATTTCCTCGCTGACCGTGTTCACCGTCTCGGCGACGGGAAGACCCGATTTCACGCCACGAACGATCAGGTCCATGCCTTCGCCGAGCTGGTTAAGAAACTCCGCCTGACGCTTGTTGATCTTGCGCGAGATGAACTTGTGCGGCAGCAACACCGCGCCGGCAAGGCCCACCAGCGGCGCGGCCGCCGCGGGCATTCCGGAATACAACCAGAACGCCGCGCCGCACACGATGCCGACCACGATCGAAATCCCGAAATACTTGCCGATACCGATCGGCTGCCCGGTGGCTTCCAGCCGGTCGCGCAATATTTTCGGATTCGGCAACAACCTGCGGGCCAGCCGATCCATCGCCGTCCCCGCCTGGTCGCGACGCAGGGATGTCCCCGCCGCGGACGCGGCGTCGCTGGCCTTGGTCTTCTTGTTTCGATCGCCCAGCGACTTCATCCGTTCGCGCATCTTGCGGCGATTCTTCGCCGATTCGCTCAGCACGAGGAAATAGAAAGCCAGGCCGAGCAGCAAGATGACGCCGCCGACAATAATGAACCCCGCGGGTGTGGCGAACAGCGCCCTCATAGGCAAGCCTCCAGTAACTTCTTATCGAGGCCGTAATATTGGGCGCGCGCCGTGAAATGGGGCCGGATGCCATGCTTGTTGAACTGACCGACCAGCTTCCCGTTATCGTCTTCGCCGACGAATTCGTAGGAAAACAGATCCTGCATGGTGACGGTTTCACCTTCCATGCCGGTGATCTCGGTGATCTTCTGAATCCGACGACCGCCATCGCGCATACGCGAAATCTGCACGATCAGCTGAACCGCGGCGGCAATCTGCTTGCGGATCGCCTCGTTCGGCAGCTTGGTGCCGGACATGGCGCACATGTTCTCCAGTCGACTGATCGCCTCGCGCGGGGTATTGGCATGCAGCGTGCCCATCGAGCCGTCATGGCCGGTATTCATGGCCGACAACATGTCGAGCGCCTCGCCGCCGCGGATTTCGCCGAGGATGATGCGTTCAGGACGCATACGCAGGCAGTTCTTGACCAGCGCCTGCTGATTGATTTCGCCCTTGCCTTCAAGGTTGGCGGGGCGCGTTTCCAGCCGCACCACATGCGGCTGCTGGAGCTGCAGTTCCGCCGCGTCCTCGATGGTGACAGTGCGTTCGTCCTCGCCGATCATGCTCGACAGCGCGTTCAGCAGTGTCGTCTTGCCCGAACCGGTACCGCCGGAGATGACGATGTTCAGTCGCACGCGGCCGGCGATACGCAGGGTGGTCGCCATATCCTCGTTCATGCTGCCGCCGACCATCTGATCGAAGGTGATCTTTTTCTTGGAAAACTTACGAATTGAAATGGACGCGCCGTCGATCGCCAGCGGCGGGATGATGATGTTGACGCGGCTTCCGTCCTCGAGACGGGCGTCGCAGATGGGCGAGGATTCGTCGACGCGCCGCCCGACCTTGGTGACGATGCGCGTGCAGATGTTCAGCACGTGCTGATTGTCGCGGAATTTGATGTCTGTCAGAACCAGCTTTCCGCCGCGTTCCACATAGATCTGGTACGGGCCGTTCACCATGATATCGGTGACTTTCTCGTCGGCCAGAAGCGGTTCCAGCGGCCCGAGGCCGAGCATATCGTCGACCAACGAATCGACCAGAACCTTTTGCTCGGCCCCGTTGACACGCATCTTCTCCTCGGTCAGGAGTTCGCCGACGATCTCCTCGACCTGAGCAATCAGATCCTCGCGCGGAAGTTTGGTGGCGGCGGCGGTATCGATGCGCCCCAGCAGCAGCGGCTGAATCTTGACCAGCGCCTCCTGCAAGGAATTGCGCGAAGGCGGTCCGCCGCGCGGGTTGGCGGGCTCCGCACCGGGTGCCGCCGGCGCCGGCGCGGCCTCCCCCACGGTCCCCTTGGTCTTGACCGAGGTCAACACTTCGTTGAGCAACACCGTGACAACGTTGCGGCGATTGTAAGAGTCCAGTTCGATGTTGTTCTTGGCCGCCACGTCGGCGATCAGCTTCTCGATCACGCCGGCCAGAGCCACCCGGTTCTTGGCCGTGGCGTCGGCCGGCTTGATGTGCGCGCCCAAAAGCGGGCGCACCAGATCGCAACACTTCTCGATCAGGTCGTCGAGCGACATTTCCGCCTTCGGCGCAGCCTCGGCCTCGGCCGCGGCCGGCTGAGGCGCCGCGGGCTGGGGGGCGGCGGCCGGCTTGCCGGCGAACGCCGCAGGCGCCGCGGGCTTGCTCGCCAGCGGTGATGCCCCCGGCTTGGCGGCGGCAGGCGCCGGTTGCGGCCGATCGGGCAAGGGCAATACGTTTGCGGTGCCGCCCTGAGCGGATTCAGACGGAGAACTTCGCTTTCCACCAAACATTTCGCGCCTCATATTTTCTTAAATAATTTCA
The DNA here is from genome assembly GCA_024644185.1 of Rhodospirillales bacterium. Classification (GTDB taxonomy): domain Bacteria; phylum Pseudomonadota; class Alphaproteobacteria; order UBA8366; family JADFVY01; genus JAHELM01. The sequence goes on from JAHELM010000298.1 coordinate 3,054, forward strand.
CACACGCAAACCAGTTTCAGGCCGATCAACTCGCCTTCTTCTTCAGGAACCCGCCAAGGAACGATCCCTGTCCCTTTTCGTCTTTGCCCTTCTTGGCGGGCTCGGCATAAAGCTTGGTACAAATTCCGCGCAAGGCCCGGAAAACCGGGCTTTTCGGAGCGCCGACGCCAAGCGGCACCCCGGCATCGAGGGCGGCGCCCACGCTTTTCATGTCGGACGGGATCTCGGCATTGACCGCCAGGCCCGTCGTCGCCTGGAAGTCCTTCGCGTTGATATCGGTCTTGCCGCGGACGCCCTGGTTTGTGACGATAATTTGCGGCGTCCCCGCGGAAAGAGAATTGGCCAGGCCGGAGAGACGCAGCACGTCGCGCATTCCCAGGACGGAATAGTCGGAAACCAGAACTATATGGGTCGCCATGCGAATGGCCGCCTTCAGCGCGGGCATGTTCCCGCGAGGCGAATCGACGACGATGACCCTGAAGGCCTCGCGAATCTTCTCGATAGTGGTTTCGATATTGCCGGCGGTCAGCGGTACCTCGTTCTGCATGCTCTCCTCCGCTGCGAGGACCAGCAGATTGTCATGCTGTTTCAGCATCGTGCGCTCGATGAACACCTTGTCGATGCGGTCTGGCGCCTCGAGCGCCTCGGACAGGCCTCGCCCGGGCTCGAGATTGAGGGTCATCGCGGCGCTGCCGTAATACGGATCCAGATCGACGAGCGCGACTTTCTTCTTCTGTTCGTGTCCGAGAATCCAGGCGATGTTGGTCGCGGTCATACTGGCGCCAACGCCGCCGCGCGTGCCGACGACGACGATGACGTCCGCGACCATTTTGGCACCGGTCGCGCCTGCGGCCGGCGCCTCTGCCAGGTGATGCGCCCGTTCATAGGCCTGTTTGAGAGATTCGGGCGAGACCGGCTTGACCAGATAATCGGCCACACCGGCGGCGGTAATGGCCCGGAACAGGCTGATGTCGTTGACCGCGCCGATGCAGATTACCTGCGTGCCGGGATCGCAGACACCCGCCAGTTTGTCGAGTTGCTCCAGCGGCG
>JAHELM010000299.1 GCA_024644185.1 Rhodospirillales bacterium
CCGCATGGCCCGCGATGCCGGCCTGGCCGGACTGGAATTCCTGTCCGGCGTGCCGGGCACGGTCGGCGGCGCGTTGCGCATGAATGCCGGCGCCTATGGGCGCGAAACCAGCGACATCCTGTGCCGCGCCTGGGCGGTCGACGAAACCGGCGCGCTGCGTGAACTGGACCCGGCGGCGATGCGACTGAGCTACCGTCACTGCGGGTTACCGGAAAGCTGGATCTTCACCGAGGCCGAATTCGCTGGTACGCCCGGCGACAAGGCCGAGATTGGCCGCCGCATGGACGAGATCGGCGAAAGCCGCGCCGCCAGTCAGCCGATCCGCAGCCGCACCGGCGGCTCCACCTTTGCCAACCCGCCCGGCGCCAAGGCCTGGCAGCTGATCGACGCGGCCGGCTGTCGCGGCCTGCGCATCGGCGGGGCGATGGTGTCCGAGCAGCACTGCAATTTCCTGATCAACACCGGCGACGCAACCGCCGCCGACATCGAAACGCTTGGCGAGGAGGTGCGTCGGAAGGTGCGCGAAACCAGCGGCGTCGATCTGCGCTGGGAAATCCGGCGCATCGGCGTCCCGGCGGAAGGGACGCCGCGATGAGCAGAAAGATCGCATTGCTGATGGGCGGATGGTCGGCCGAACGCGAAGTGTCGCTGGTCAGCGGCCGGGCCTGTGCCGAGGCGCTGGAGTCGCGCGGACACATGGTGATGCGCATCGACTTGCAGCGCGACCTGCGCATCCTGCTGGAGGCGATGCAGGCGCGCCCCGATCTGGTGTTCAACGCCCTGCACGGCCGCTGGGGCGAGGACGGCCACGTGCAGGCGGTGCTGAACATCCTGGGCGTCCCCTACACCCATTCCGGCCTGCTTGCATCGTCGGTGGCCATGGACAAGGCAATGGCCAAGACGATGTTCACGGCCGCCGGCATCCCCTGCCCCGAGGGACGGGTCATGTCGCTGGCCGAGTTGCGCGCCGGGCGGCCGATGCCGGAAGCCTATGTCATCAAACCGGTCGACGAAGGATCCAGCGTCGGCGTGCATATCGTACAGGAAGGCGACAATCGCCTGCCGGTCGACGACTGGCCGTTCGGCGACGAGGTCCTGGTGGAGCGCTACATTCCCGGGCGCGAGCTGACGGTGGCCGTGATGGGCGACCGCCCGCTGGGCGTCACCGAGTTGAGACCGCATAGCGGGTTCTACGACTACACGGCGAAATACACCGACGGGAAGACCGTGCATCTGTGCCCCGCGCCGGTGCCCGAGGTGGTGGCGGCCGAAGCGATGCGGATGGCCCTGGTCGCGCATCGCGCACTGGGCTGCCGCGGCCTGACCCGGTCGGACTTCCGATACGACGATACCGAGGGCAGCCCCGGCCGGCTCTACATGCTGGAACTCAATACCCAGCCCGGCATGACGCCGCTGTCGCTGGCGCCGGAACAGGCGGACAAGGCCGGAATCCCGTTTGCCGATCTGGTCGAGTGGATGATGGAGAACGCGGCATGCGACAACTGATGCTCCCCAGCCTTGTCCGGCCGCGAGGCGGCGCCCGCGAGCGGGATCCGGCCGAGGCCAGACGGACCCGCCTGGCGGCCTTGCGGCGGCGCGCCCCGCGCCTGCTCGGCCGGTCGCTGCGCCCGAACCGCCTGGTCACGCGGGTTGCCGCGCTGGCCGGATTCTGCCTGCTGGCCTGGGCCGTCGCCCGCTATACGCTGCTGGGCGCAGCGGCGGGCGTCGCGGTTCTGGACTGGAGCCGCGATGCCGGGCTGACCGTTGGCGAGGTTCTGGTGGAAGGTCGGCAGGAAACCCCGGCGAACCAGGTTCTCGCCGCGCTCGACGTGCAGCGCGGCACGCCGCTTTTCGCCTTCTCTCCGGACCTGGCGCGCGAACGCCTGCTGTCCCTGGGCTGGGTAAAGGACGCCCGCGTCGAACGCCGGCTGCCCGATACCATCTTCGTCAGCATCGAGGAACGTCATCCAAGCGCGATCTGGCAGAATCTGGGAAACTTCTCACTGGTCGACGAGGCCGGCGCGGTGATCGGCGGCAGCGATTTCGCCCGCTTCGCGAATTTGCGCGTCATCGTCGGCGACGACGCGCCGCAGCATTTCATCGAACTGTTCCGGGTGCTGGACGCCGAGCCGGCGCTGGCAACCCGGGTCAAGGCCGCCGTCAGGGTCGGCGGACGGCGTTGGAACCTGCAACTCGACAACGGGGTGATGGTACTTCTGCCGGAGGCCGGCATAGCCGAAGCCTGGGCGCGACTGGCCGCCGCCGCCGCCGCGGGCGCGCTGCTGGACCGTGAAATCGCCCGCATCGACCTGCGCAGCCCGGACCGGCTGATCGTCCGCCTGACGCCGGCGGCGATGGCGACCCGGCGCGGCCAGGGCGCATGACGGAAAACAGGGGAACGACGTGGCACGCAGCAACCTGATCGCGGCTCTGGATATCGGTACCAGCAAGATCTGCTGTTTTGTCGCCACGACCGAGGGCGACGGCGGGATCCAGGTGATCGGCATCGGCCATCAGGCGAGCCGCGGGGTAAAAACCGGGGCGATCGTCGACATGGATGCCGCCGAGGAAGCCATCATGGCGGCGATCCATGGGGCCGAACGCATGGCCGACGAGACCGCGCGCGACGTCATCGTCGGCTTTTCCGGTGGCCGGCCGGGCAGCCGCATCGTCGACATGCGGACCCAGGTCAACGGCGGGCCGGTGCGCGACGCCGATTTGCGACGGTTGCTCTACGGCGGCAATACGCTGGAATCCGGGGTGGATCGCGTCGTCCTGCACGCCATCCCGGTGGGTTACAGCATCGACGGATCGAACGGAATCCGCGACCCGCGCGGCATGCACGGCCACCAGCTTGCGGTGCATATCCACGAGGTTACCGCCGCCGCCAGCGCGGTCCAGAACGTGACCACCTGCGTCGAACGCTGCCATCTGAGCGTTCGCGACGTGGTGGCCAACCCCTACGCATCGGGCATCGCGACGCTGGTCGCCGACGAGATGGAACTGGGCGTGACCGTCATCGACATGGGCGGCGGCACCACCTCGATCGCCGTATTCGTCGATGGCGCGCCGGTATTTGCCGACAGCGTGCCGATCGGCGGCGCGCATGTCACCAGCGACATCGCCCGCGGGCTCGCCACGCCGATCGCCCATGCGGAGCGGCTGAAGACGCTGCATGGCAGCGCCACGCCGTCGCCCAGCGACGAACGGGAAACCGTTGTCGCGCCGCAGGTCGGCGAGGAAAACGACGATCATCAGAATCATGTGCCGAAATCCTTCCTGGTCAGTATCGTCGCCCCGCGCATCGAGGAGACCTTCGAGATGGTGCGGGCCCGGCTGGAGGCGGCCGGGCTGGATCACGCCGGCGGTCGCCGCGTGGTGCTGACCGGCGGCGCCAGCCAGTTGACCGGCGTCCGCGAACTGGCGGCACGGGTTCTGGACAAGCAGGTTCGCATCGGCCGGCCGGCGCAGATGGCCGGACTGGCGGCGGCCACCAACGGACCGGCCTTTTCGGCCTGCGCGGGGCTTCTGCGCATGGCCGGCACACGGTCCAGCGATATTCGCTTCGCGCCGAAAACCAAGGCCCCCGCGAGCGAGGGCCTGCTGGCCCGGCTCGGCCCGCTGGGACGTTGGGGAGGATGGCTGCGTGACAATCTGTAACAACACGAAACCCGGACAGAACGGGTTCGCGATCCGCGTCGGCGTTTGTCGGCGCATCCCGGCACACCGATCGTAGGAGGCATTCATGACGATCAACCTGAAGACACCGCGTCCGGAAACGGACTTCAAGCCGCGGATTACCGTCATCGCCGTCGGCGGCGGCGGCGGCAATGCCGTCAACAACATGATCCGCGCCGAACTGGAAGGCGTCGATTTCCTGGTCTGCAATACCGACGCCCAGGCGATGAACCACGCCCTCAGCGAACGGCGCCTGCAACTCGGCGCGCGGCTGACGCAGGGTCTCGGTGCCGGTTCCAAGCCGGATGTCGGCCGCGCGGCGGCCGAGGAATCGCTGGACGAGCTGATGGAGTTGCTGGCCGGAAACCATATGGTGTTCGTCACCGCCGGCATGGGCGGCGGCACCGGCACCGGGGCGG
>JAHELM010000300.1 GCA_024644185.1 Rhodospirillales bacterium
GCACGAAGAAAGCGGTTTCCGACAGCGCCATCCGCCGGGCAATTTCCTGCATCGCGGCGTCCGGAAGCCAGCGATCCAGCGCGCAGACGCCGGCGGGATTGCCCAGCAGGCCCGGCCCGACGAACGCATCAACGGTATGAACTTGCATTCTTGTACACATCATCATTCGATCCTCCATTACCTGCCCGAATGCGTCGCCGCGCGCAACCTCAAGCGCGCCAGAACGGCTTTTCGCCCTCGACGTCGGCCTCGGCCCGGCTGACGCCGATATCGCTGAGCAGCCGGTCGTCGAGGGCCAGCAGCGCCCGCCGCTGCCGCGCCCGGTCCCGCCAGGTTCCGGGCAGTCCGAGAAACCAGATCAGCCACCCGGACAGAGACCGTAAGAGCCCGTGGCTTGTTGAATTGTATCCATACAATCTTGAATGCATGTCGATCATTTTTCCCACACCTCATCGTGCTTTCTCGAGGCTCTTTAAAATTCTCCTTGCAATTGTTCGCGTCAATTTGTTTATTGTCACCATGACAAATTGGCTGCCTGACATTGCGACCTTCAAAGGTCCGAAATACCGGGCCATCGCCGAGGCACTGGCGGCGGATGTGGCGTCGGGAAGGCTGCCGCCGGGAATGCGTATGCCGACCCATCGCGATCTGGCCTGGCGCATGGGCGTTACCGTCGGCACCGTCAGCCGCGCCTATGCACTGGCGCAGGCGCGAGGGCTGATCGCCGGAGAGGTTGGCCGCGGCACGCTGGTACGGGGGCCCGGCCTTGCGCCGGCCGGTCGCATGGTACCCGCCGATTTCTCGGCGCATGTGCTGGATATTCCACGCGGTCGCCCGGGGCTTGCGCTCCAGCAACCGGGCATCATCGAGATGATCCAGAACGTCTGCACCGTTCCCGGCATTGGCGGCATTCTTGCCGATGGCCTGGCGCGGATCGGCGATGCGATAGCCGTGGCCGCCGCGTCAGGCTATCAGGGGCCGAACGGGCACGTCGCGCACCGGGTCGCGGGCGCCGCATGGCTGGGGCGGTCGGGCCTGTCGGCCGACGCGGATTCGGTATTTGTCGTCTCCGGTGGCCAGCACGGTCTGACCACGGCCTTCATGGCCCTGGCCAGCGCCGGCGATTCCGTCGTTTTCGAGCCACTGACCTGGGCCGGCGCACGGAACCTGGCCACTACGCTGGGCCTGCGGCCGCACACCGCGCCGATGGACGGGCACGGCATCATGCCCGACGGGTTCGAGGCGATCTGCCGGACCGTCAGGCCCCGGCTGCTCTACACCATTCCGACCCTGCAAAATCCGACTTCAATCGTCATGCCGGAGGATCGCCGGCGGAAGATCGCCGCCATCGCCCGAACTCACGATGTCGTCATCGTCGAGGACAATGTATTCGGCTTCCTGGTTCCGGATGCGCCGCCGCCCATCGCCGCCAGCGATCCCGACGTGACGATCCATGTCGCTGGACTGTCCAAATCGGTCACGCCGGTTCTGCGCACCGGCTACCTGTATGTCCCCGACCGGTTTCGCCCGCAAGTCGCCGCGGCCATCCGCGCCACCACGATCATGCCGTCCTTCGTCACGGCCCAGCTTGCCACGGCTTTGATCGAGTCCGGCGCCGCCGATGCGACCGCCGAGGCGGGACGAAGGATGGCGGGGGAACGCCAGCAACTGGCGCGGCGCGTGCTCGGTCCGGCGGCGGGATCGACCCATGCCAACGCCAGCCATGTCTGGCTGCCCTTGCCGCAAGGCTGGTCAGGCGCCGAACTGGCGGCGGCGGCGCTGGCTCAGGGCGTGGCAATCACCGCGGGCGGCGCCTTCAACGCCCTGGCCAACAGCGACCATCCGGGTCATGTGCGGCTATCGCTCTGTACCGAGCCCGATGCCGAACGGGTCCGGCGCGGGCTTGAGATCGTGGCAGGATTGCTGGCCGCCGGCCCGGGTGCCGCCACTTCGGTGATCTAAGAGGAGTTGGGTGTCAGCGTTCCGGATGGAACGGCGCGATCGTATGCACGTGGTTCAGCGGCCCCTGCCCCTTGCCGAAACCCGGAGCGGTGAGAATGGCATTACGCACATAGGCCCGCGCCCGCACGACCGATTCCCGCAGGGTCAACTTCTGCGCCAGCGACACGGCAATCGCCGAGGCCAGCGTGCAGCCGGTGCCGTGGGTATGCACGGTGTCGATGCGGCTGTCCTCGAATACCTCCATCCCGTTTTCGTCGTACAGGATGTCGTAGATCGTCTCGCCGGGGAAATGTCCGCCCTTCAGCAGTACCGCCTGGCAGCCCAGCGTGATCATCAGCTCGGCGGCGTGCTTCATGTCGCTGAGGCTGCGGATTTCCATGCCGGTCAGGATCTCGGCCTCGGGCAGGTTGGGCGTGGCGATAAACGCGCGCAACAGGAAATGCTGGCGCACCAGGTGCACCGCATCGCGGTTGATCAGCGGATGCCCACCCTTGGCCATCATCACCGGGTCGAGCACGATCGGCGTGTTCTCGGCCAGTTCCATGTATGTGTAGTGCACCGATTCGATCGCTTCCTCGCTGGGCACCATGCCAATCTTGATGACATCGGTGCCGATGTCGCGCAGAACCAGACGCATCTGCTTGGCGATGAAGCCGCCCGGGGTCTCGATCACCCCACTCACGCCCTCGGTATTCTGGGCAGTCAGCGCGGTAACTGCGGTTGTCGCATAACCGCCCAGCGCGGTAATCGTCTTGATATCCGCCTGAATGCCGGCGCCACCGCCCGAATCCGAACCCGCGACGACCAGCACGCGGCCGTTCACGCGGGTGCCTGTCCCGGTCTCGGCTTTCGCCCTGGTATTCGCCTTCGGCTTCTGCGCGGCCTTCTTGGCTGTCGCCTTCGTCTTGACCCCGCTCATACCTTTGCCACCCGCTCGATCGCCCCCACGATATCCTGAACGATATCGCCGATCAGCGATTCGTCGTCCCCTTGCGCCATGACCCGGATCAACGGTTCCGTGCCGGATTTGCGGATCACCAGGCGCCCGCGCGCGCCCAGGGTCGATTCGCCGTCGGCAATTGCCCGGCGAACCAGGCTCTCCTCCAGCGGCGCCCCGCCCGAATACCGGATATTACGCAGTATCTGCGGCAGTGGCTCGAAAATGCGGCACACCGCGCTGGCCGGGCTGTTCCTGACGACAATTGCGGCCAGAACCTGAAGCGCGGCGATAAGCCCGTCGCCCGTGGTTCCGTAGTCGGACAGGATGATGTGGCCAGACTGTTCGCCGCCGATATTGAAATCATTGGCGCGCATATGTTCGACCACGTAGCGGTCACCCACAGCCGTGCGCGCCAGCGTCAGCCCGATCCCCTGGAGATACCGCTCCAGCCCAAGATTTGACATCACCGTGGCCACTACGCCGCCTCCCTTGAGGCGGCCGGAAGCCTGCCAATCGCTGGCAATGAGGCCCATGACCTGATCGCCATCGACGATGCGACCGTGCTCGTCGGCGATAATCACGCGGTCGGCATCGCCGTCCAGCGCAATACCGATATCGGCGCCATTGGCGACCACGCACTCGCTCAGGGCCACCGGGGCGGTGGCGCCGCAGCCCTTGTTGATGTTGGTGCCGTCGGGCGACACGCCGATGGATACGACATCGGCGCCCAGTTCCCACAGAATCTGCGGCGCGACCTTGTAGGCGGCGCCGTTCGCGCAATCGACAACGACCTTCAGACCGTCGAGCCGAAGCCCGCGCGGAAAGGTCTGCTTCACGTATTCGATATAGCGGCCCGGCGCATCGTCGAGGCGGCGGGCGCGGCCCAGCGCCGACGAGGCGGCCAACTCAGCAGTGGAGTCGTCCATCAGCCGTTCGATTTCGGCCTCGTCCTCGTCCGACAGCTTGTAGCCGTCCGGTCCGAACAGCTTGATACCATTGTCCTGATAGGGATTGTGCGACGCCGAGATGACCACGCCAAGATCGGCGCGCAGAGAACGAGTCAGCACCGCCAATGCCGGGGTCGGCAGCGGCCCGACCAGCACCACATCCATGCCCATGGACACGAACCCGGCCGTCAGCGCGGGCTCCAGCATGTAGCCGGAGAGCCGCGTATCCTTGCCAATAACCAC
>JAHELM010000301.1 GCA_024644185.1 Rhodospirillales bacterium
TAACCCTCGCGGTGCACCCGCAGCGCCCAGCGCCGCTGCGATCCCGGGTCGTCGATCCGGTAGGTGGCATTCTCCGACAGATTGACCATGGTTGCGGTTGCCTTCGCCGGCAGGTCGTATCGCCCCAGCGCCCTTTCCGCCAGTGCGTGCAGGCGCCGTAACTGTTCATCATGCGCGATCGTATCGCTATCCATGACTTTTCCTCCCGGGCATTTCCTGTCGTTCGGGCGGTACCGCCAAGTACCAATTCACCCTAGCCGCGTGCTTTCCTGCTTGCTTGACAGCACGGGCGGGACACTTGACACGCCATGGCCGGTCCGGCGCGCGGCAAATTCGGGGTCTGTTAAGTTTACGCCGCCTCGGGTCAAACCCCTGCGCGGCGGTATGCGCTAGATTGCGATCCGCAGAGAGGTGTACTGGCCGTGAGTCAGGAAAAACAGGATTTTCTCGAGCGCTCCAAGACTTTCTGGAACCCCGGGAAAACGCAGGCGTGGCAGGACATGGGGGTCGATCTGGTGATCGACCGCCGCGAGGGCTATTACCTGCACGATATGGACGGCCAGCGGCTGATCGACGTTCATCTCAACGGCGGCACGTACAATATCGGCCATCGCCATCCCGAACTCGTCGAGGTGCTGAACCAGGCGACCCGTAAGTTCGACATGGGCAACCACCATTTTCCGTCGCTGGCCCGCACCGCGCTGGCCGAGGCGCTGGCGGCCTGCACGCCGGGCGACCTGCAATACACCATGTACGGGTCCGGTGGCGGCGAGGCGATAGACATCGCCATCAAGACCGCCCGGAACGCGATGAAGAAGCGAAAGATCGTCTCGATCGTCAAGGCTTATCACGGCCATACCGGCCTGGCCGTGAAGACCGGCGACGAGCGGTTTTCCAAGCTCTTCCTGTCGGAGGATACGGCCGGCGAATTCGTGCAGGTGCCGTTCAACGATCTGAATGCGATGGAAGATGCGCTGAAGGGGCGCGACGTCGCGGCCGTGATCATGGAGACGATTCCAGCCACCTACGGCTTCCCGATGCCGAAGGAAGGGTACCTGCCGGGCGTCAAGAAGCTCTGCGAACGCTACGACGCGCTGTATATCGCCGACGAGGTGCAGACCGGGTTGATGCGCTGCGGCGCGCTGTGGGCGATAACCCGCTACGGCGTCGAGCCGGATCTGCTGGTCACCGGCAAGGGCATTTCCGGGGGCATGTATCCGATCGCCTGCGTGGTCGTTTCGAAGGAACGGGCCGGCTGGCTGTCGCAGGACGGTTTCGGCCATATGTCGACGATGGGCGGCGCCGAACTGGGCTGCATCGTCGCGCTGAAGGTTCTGGAGATCGTGCAGCGACCCGAGGTCATCTCGATGGTGCGCTACATTTCGAACTTCATTCGCGCCGGGCTGGACCAGATCATGGCCATTTACCCGGACTTCTTCACCGGCATCCGCCAGCATGGCGTGGTCATGGGGCTGGAATTCAATCATCCGGAGGGCGCCAAGCCGGTGATGAAATATCTGTACCGGAATGGCGTCTGGGCGATCTTCTCAACGCTCGATCCCCGCGTGCTGCAATTCAAGCCGGGGGTGCTGATGACCCAGGCGCTGTGCGAGGACTTGCTGCGCCGGGTCGAGGCGGCGATCGGCGAGGCCCGCACCGAGGTCATGGGCGCCGGATCGCGGAGGACCCGGTAGATGGACAATTTCGTTCGCCGCCTGGTCGATATCAGCCAGTCCGAGGCCGCCATGCGCGCGCGCGCCGATCTGGTGCTGGAACGCGCCCGCTGGGCGGCCGAGGTGTTCCACCGCTACGATCGGGCGAAGACGATGGCGGCCGTCGATGCGGTAGCGCGGATCGCTTTCGACAAGGCCGGAGAATACGCCGAATGGGCGGTGCGCGAGACCGGCTTTGGTGTCGTCGCGCACAAGAAGATCAAGAACGAACTCTCGAGCATTCCCCTGGTCGACCATTACCGGGACCGGGACTTTGTCAGCCCACGCATCGACGAACGCAGCATGGTGGTTGAAATTCCTCGCCCCGCCGGTGTGATTTTCGCGCTGGCGCCGTCGACCAACCCGGTCGCCACGGTTTACTTCAAGGTCCTGTCGGCGCTGATGACGCGCAATGCCATCGTGATCAGCCCGCATCCGGCGGCGCGCGAATGCTGTGTCGATGCGGCCCGGACCCTGGCGGCGGCGGCCGAAGCCGCCGGCGCGCCGGAGGGCGTCATCCAGGTGATCGCCGATCCCAGCATCCCGTTGATCGATCAATTCATGCGGTCGGACAAGACCGACGTGATCCTCGCCACCGGCGGCTCGGCGATGGTGCGTTCGGCCTATTCCTCGTCGAATCCGGCGATCGGTGTCGGGCCGGGCAATGCGCCGGTATTCGTCGACGCGACCGCCGACCCGGGGCATGCGGCGCGCCACATCGTGGAAAGCAAGTCCTTCGACAATTCCTTGCTGTGTACCAATGAATCCGTCCTGATCGTGGTGGCGGAAGCCGAGCGCGCGCTGAAAGCCGAACTGCAGAAGGCCGGGTGTCACATCTGCAGCGAGGAAGAAACCCAGACGCTGCGCCGCTATCTCTTCCACGAGCGTGGTTTCAATGTAGAGGCGCTGGGCCGCGATGCGATCTGGATTGCCCGGCAGGTTGGCATCAAGGTGTCGCCGAAGACGCTGGTGCTGGTGACGCCGATCCGGCTGATCGGTGAGGAAGAGCCGTTGTCGCGGGAAAAACTGTGCCCGGTTCTGGGTCTGTATACGGCCAGGAACAACGCCCAGGCAATGATGCAGGCGCGCGCGTTGCTGCGCCTCAGCGGCGCCGGACATTCGGCGGCGATCCACAGCAACGATACCCGCGCGATTGTCGATTATGCGGCGATGGTGGAGGTCTACCGGGTGGTGGTGAACGCGCCCTGCAGCCAGGGGGCCGCGGGCTTTGCCACCAACCTCGCGCCGACCTTTACCATCGGCACCGGTTTCTTCGGACGCTCGTCGGTGGGCGAGAACATCGGCCCGCAGCATCTGGTGAACTGGACCCGTATTGCCTACCACAAGGACAGTGACGTCACGCTGGACGCCATTGCCCATACCGCGGTGCGCCAGCCGGGACCGCTGCCCGAGGCGCCGTCCGATGGCGTGCCGGGCCGGTCGGTCGCCGATCTCAGGCCGGTCGACGCGACCGCGGACCGGGACGCGCTGCGAGAGGAAATCCGGCGGATCATCGCCGACGAACTGCGAGCAGCGCTAAAGGAATAGGGAATGGCCGAACTTCGATCCTTCATATTCATCGACCAGTTGCAGCCGCAGACCCTGTGCTACATGGGCACATGGATGCGCGGGGCGCTGCCGCGCGCCCGCTCGGCGGCGCAGATCGTGGAGGTCGCGCCGGGGCTGGACATCGAGGCGCTGACCGATATCGCCCTGAAGAATACCGCGGTGCAGGCAGGTATCCTGGTGGTCGAGCGGCAGTTCGGTTATCTGGAATTCCATTCGCAGTCGACGGCCGCGGTCAAGAGCTCGGCCGCGGCCATTCTCGAGGCTCTCGACGCCACGGCCGCGGATGCCCTGGCGCCGAAGATCCTGTCGTCGAAGATCATCAGCCGCATCGACCATCAGCATGCCTTCCTGATCAATCGCAACAAGCTGGGATCGATGGTTCTGGGCGGAGAGTCGCTCTACGTGCTGGAAATGCAGCCCGCCTCCTATGCGATCGTCGCCACCAACGAAGCCGAAAAATCCGCCGACATCAAGGTCGTGGACTATCGCATGATCGGCGCGACGGGGCGGGTCTATCTGGCCGGCAAAGAGTCGGCGATCCAGACCGCGCGCGACACGGCGGAAGCCACCTTGCGCCGGCTCGGCGCGGAATAGGGGCGGGCAGGCATGATCGACGACTCCGTGCGCTTGCTGATCCGGGAAGTTCTGGTCGAGGAACTGAAACGCTTCAAGGCCGGGAGGCGCGACCCATCGTCCGGCGCCCGGGAGGAGACCGTGGCGATCGGCTCCGATGCGGATCTGGCGGGCTTCGTGACCAGGCTGCTCGGCCTGACGGCGGATAGCAAGACCAGACGGGACATCGAGCAGG
>JAHELM010000302.1 GCA_024644185.1 Rhodospirillales bacterium
TTCGCCGAGGAGAACGCCGACCATCGCTACGACCGCTGGATGGCGCGGGACCTGAACAATGCGCATATGGCGCATGTCGCGGCCTATCACCAGCTGGAACCGGAATTCACCGCCATGATCGCCGAACGCGGGGGCGACATGGCCCGCTTCTATGCCGACCTCGACCGGTTCGGCAAGAACCTTCCCTTCGCCGGCGACTGTTCCCGGGCGAATCCGGGATAGCCCGCGGCCGTCGTCAGGTCGTCAGTCCCGTTCGTCCTGCCGTTTCAGCCAGGCGAACATCAGCGCCTGGCCGATGCGCCGGAAGGCGGCGAAGGGCATGCGCGGAATGGCGCCCGACAGCGCCGGATGCATGCCGCCCGCGCCCATGATGCGTTCGGCCATGCGCCGCCCGCCCTGGGTCGCCGCCGACACGCCAGTACCGTTGAACCCCATGGCGTAATGCAGTTGCGCATCGTCGGCGGCGCTGGTCACATGCGGCATCGAATCCAGCGTGATGGCAACCCAGCCGCCCCAGAAATAGTCGGCGGTGATCGCCGCCAGCGCCGGAAACTTGCGGCGGATCGTTTGCAGCAGATAGTCGCGGTGCCCGTCCAGCGCCGGTTTCGTCGGGCGCAGCGGGCCGCGGCTGCCCAGCATGATCCGGTCGTCCGGCAGGCGGCGGAAATAGTTCAGCAGTTCGCGCGTGTCGGACAGCATGTGGCTGGTGATGAAGTTCGCCTCGGCCTTTTCCGCCGCCGTCATCGGCCTCGTCACCACGATGTCCGACAGCACCGGCAGGATGCGGCCGCGCGTCGCCCGGTCGAGTTCCGGCCCGTAGCCGTTCAGCGCCAGCGCCACATGGCGGGCCCGCACGCGCCCGCCGGGGGTCGCGAGGATCCGCGCCTCGCCGTCGCGCGCGATCGCGCGCACCGGGCTGGACGGATGGGCCTTCGCCCCGGCATCGCGCGCCATGCGCAGCAGGCCGTGGGCGAATTTCAGCGGATGCAGGCCGATGGCGTCCTTGTAGCACAGCGCCCCGAAGGCCTCGGTGCCCCGGAAATGCCCGGCCTCGATCGCCGCGCGGTCCAGCATCTCGACCGGCGCGCCGTAAACGTTCGACAGCACCCGGTAGTCGCGTTCCAGATGCGCCACCCGGCTTTCCCGGTGGGCAATCTTCAGGTACCCGCCCTCGACCACGTCGCAGTCGATGCCGCCGTCGCGGATCAGTTCGCGCACCGTCAGCCGCCCGGCCTCGGCCTCGGCATAAAGGGCGCGCGCGGCGTCGATTCCGTAGCGGTCGACCCAGTCGGCAAAGCCCAGCCGCCCGAGCGAGGCGCGCGAGAAACTGCCGTTGCGGCCGCTGCAACCCCAGCCGAACCGGTTGGCTTCCAGCACCGCCACGGCAACCCCGGCCTTCGCCAGATGGTAGGCGCAGGACAACCCGGCATAGCCGCCGCCGACCACCGCCACCTCGACCTCGATGTCGCCGGACAGCGGCCCGTCATCCGGCGGCGCGGCCCCGGCGGTCGCTGCCCAGTAGCTGGGCGCATGGGCCAGACCCGTGCCCGGATCGCGCGTCTTCAACGGATCGAATTCCATGCCGGACCCCTTCCCCGCGAGTTTACGGCGCGGAGCATGGCGCGGCGCGCGGCGGCGCGCAAGGGGTGTCTGGGCATGTTCTCTTACGGTTTATTAACAACCAGACGATACTCTTTTAGAGAGTATTTTCCGATTTCCGAGGCTACAGACGGATTATTGCCATGTTCGAATTCGGGGTTTTGTCGTGTCGCCGCGCCCGGATGGCCGTTGCCGGTGTCGCCCTGCTGGCGTCGCTGGCGCCCGCGCCGGTGCGCGCCGACGACTTCTGCCGGACGGCGCCGGAACCGGGATGCCTGTTGAACATGGCGCATGACGAGGTGGCCGGAGTCGCGAATCTGTCGCGCCGGCTGGGCGTCCTGACGCGGATTGCCGTCGCCGAGGCCCATGCCGGCTATATTGACGTGGCGCGCGCCACATTCGACGAATCGTCGCGAATCGCCGACAGCGGCGAGCTTTTCGCCTCGCAACCGCCTCCCTCCACCACGGGTGGAACTGTCGTCAGCCCCGATCTGGGTGAACGAGCGTTGCGCCAGGATGGCCTGATCGCCATCGTCGCGGCCAAGGCAAGGGCCGGCTGGCCGGTGTCCGACATCCTCATGGAAACGCCGCGCGAGGCGAATGCGCGGGGTCTGGCCTCCAACCATATCATGCTTGTCCCGGCGCTGATCGAGAGCAATCGCACGGACGAGGCCCGTCGCGCCCTGGTCGAACTGGAAGCGATGCTCGACCGGATGGGCGATCCGGAATTCCGCACGTTCGGCATTGTCATGATCGCGAGCTCCTATGTCGATCTGGGCGATTTCGACGAGGCGCTTGCCGAATACGATCGCGGCGGCCTGCCCAGGGCCAGCTACAATTATCTCAACCTGCTGGCGCGCGTGCACCAGGAACAGATCAAGGACGGCAACAGCCGTGCCGCATCGGCAATCCTGCAACGCTATCGGGAGACCCTCGAAAACATCTCGAACCCGCAAGAGCGCATGATCGGCGAGAGAATACTCGCCAGCATCCAGCCGGCGACACCCGAAGACCGGACCGAAATGCGGGGCGCGGCACCCCTGGGCAATACCGGCGGCCGGTGCAGCCCCGACTTCTCGGCCGGGAGCTTTGCCGCCGTGCAGGCGGAGCTGGGGTTCATCGGCCTGGCGCTGGACACGGCGATGGCGATTGCCGGGCAACAGGAACGCGACATGGCGCTTTTGCGCGTTGCCCAGATCCAGGAAAGGACCGGCGATATGGACGGTGCCCTGGCGACCGCGCGACTGATCGACGAAGAAGGCCTGCGCGACCCGCTGCTGGCCACCATGTCGGCGATCCGGGCCGACGCCGGAGATTCCGCGGCCGCGCTGGCGATTGCGGCCGAAATCGGCAACGAAGACAGCCGCGCGATGGCTTACGGCGCCCTGCCCGGCCGCCTGCTGTCGGCCGGCAATCCGGGCGGCGCAATGGACGTGGCGGCGGCGCTGCCCGATGCGGCGATGCGGTCGGAGGCCTATCTGACCGTCGCAATGGCACTGATTGTGGAGCAAGAAACCCCGAGATAGCCCGGGAATTGCCATGTCTGCGACGATTTCCGGCCCTTATTGCCTGTCATCGTTCAATCCGGGTCAATCGGCCGCGGTCCGGGGGGACGGTCAACGCAGCATGGAGGGTTCCATGACGATAGGGATCGTTCTCGGGCAAAAACAGAAATCGCATTTCATGATCGCGCCGACCGCCACGCTGGCCGAGGCCATCGCGCTGATGCGCCGCGAATCCGTGGGCGTTCTGCTGGTCGGTGCCGGCGGACGGGTCGACGGCATCCTGGGCGAGCGCGAGGTGGTCCGGGCAGCCCGCGCGCTGGGCGTCGCCGGACTGGCGGTCACCCCGGTCGATGCCGTCATGTCGCGCCGGGTGCAGGCCTGCCGGCCGGAGGACAGCCTGCGCCAGGTGGCCAGCCGCATGATCGCCCGCGACGTCCGCCACATGCCGGTGATCGACGACCGGGGCCTGCGCGGCGTCGTCAGCCTTTCCGACATCTTCACCCGCCGCCTGCACGACGCCCTGCGCGAGGTGGCCGATGGCTATGCCGCCGTGGCGGGAACAGTGCGGTAAGAAAACCGGCGGGGGTGCGACAGGACGCCGCGGGGGCGAGGCATTAACGCTTTGGTATTGCCTCGCTCATAGAGTGCCCTGCATCCGCTCCCCGGCAACAGGGATGCAATTCATGCAACACGTGATTTCAGACCAAGACAACATGGCGAATTTCCGCTCACAACAAGCAAGACTGGCAAAAATGCTGATCGACAGCCTGGGCCTCGAAGGCGCGATTTCCGCCTGCCGCGCCAATGGCTGGGACGGCGTTCTCGAATTCCTGCCCGGCGCCGGCCGCGACCGCACCCACGGCCCGACCCGCCCCTCCGCCCGCCCCTGAGACACCGGGCGCGGACGCCCTCACCCGCTGTCCGGCATCGATTGCAGCAGGCCGCGGCGGACGTTGCGCAGGTGGTCGCGCATCAGGGCGGCGGC
>JAHELM010000303.1 GCA_024644185.1 Rhodospirillales bacterium
GTTGGCGATTACATCACGCCGCAACTGGTTGGCGGACCGAACGGCGTGATGATCGGCAACATGATCCAGGTCCAGTTCGGCAAGGCCAACGACTGGCCCTTCGGATCGACGCTGGCCATCGTCACGGCGGCGGCGATCACCGTTGCCAGCCTGCTGATCTGGATGGGCAGCAAGCGCATTCAGGGGGGCCGCCGATGAACCCCGGACGGAAAACCCGCTTCAGCGGGCTTGCGGTCTACAGCGTCCTGTACCTGGTCTTCATCTACGTCCCGGTCCTCTTGCTGCCGCTGTTCTCGTTCAACGACAGTTACTACGTCAGCTTCCCGCTGCGGGAATTCACCACCCGCTGGTACGCCGAGATGGCCGGCAATTCCGCGCTGCTCGACGCGCTGTCGAACAGCGCCAGGGTGGCCGGGTCGGCTTCGGTCATAAGCACGATCCTGGGCACCCTGGCCGCCCGCGCCTTCACGCGCTACCGGCTGCCTGGCAGCAGGCCGCTGATGGTGGTTCTGATCCTGCCGCTGGTTGTGCCGGGCATCATCCTGGGCATCGCGCTTCTGGTGTTGCTCAACAGTGTCGGCGTAACGCTGTCGCTGGTCACCATCACCGCCGGGCACGTGCTGATCGCCACCCCCTTCGCCACGCTGATCATGATCTCGCGGCTGGAGGGGTTCGATGCCAATCTCGAGGAAGCCTCTCGCGACCTCGGCGAGACCGGCTGGATGACGTTCTGGCGGGTGACCTTTCCGCTGGTTCTGCCCGGCATTGTCGCCAGCCTGCTGCTGACCTTCACCGAATCCTTCGACGAGTTCATCCTCGCCTTCTTCCTTGGCGGCAACGAGACCACGCTGCCCCTGTTCATCTGGAGCCAGCTCCGCTTCCCGACGCGTCTGCCGATGGTGCTGGCGCTCGGTGCCTGCATTCTGATGGCATCCTTCGTTATCGTCGCTTTCGCCGAATGGGTGCGCCGCCAGGGCGCCGCCCCGACCCGGCCGTCCAGAGAGGTCTAGAGTCCAGACGTCATGCAAAACAGACCCGATTTCGTTTCCATCAGTTCCGCCTGCAAAAGCTTCGGTCGCGTCCGCGCGGTTGACGGAGTCACGCTGGACATCGTCCAGGGCGAGTTCTTTGCGCTTCTGGGTCCGTCGGGCTGCGGCAAGACGACCTTGCTGCGTATCCTCGGCGGGTTCGAGGCCCCTGACAGTGGCAAGGTGGCCATCGACGGCGCCGAAATGACCATCGTTCCGGCCAACCGGCGGCCGGTGAACATGGTGTTCCAGAATTACGCCATCTTTCCGCATCTGACGGTCAGCCAGAATATCGGCTACGGGTTGCGCAAGGACGGGCTTTCGAACGCACAGGCGGCCCAGCGCGTCGAAGAGGCACTGGCGATGATCAAGCTGGAAGGCTATGGCGGCCGCCGCTCGCACGAGCTTTCCGGCGGCCAGCGCCAGCGCGTGGCCCTGGCCCGCGCCCTGGTCAAACACCCGAAGGTTCTGCTGCTGGACGAACCGTTGTCGGCCTTGGACAAGAATCTGCGCGAGCAGATGCGGGTCGAGTTGCGGGCGCTGCAAAAGAAGGTCGGCATCACTTTCGTCTTCGTGACGCACGACCAGGAAGAGGCGTTGTCGATGGCCGACCGCATCGCCGTCATGTTCAACGGCAAGGTCCGCCAGGTCGATACGCCCGAGACGCTCTACGAAGCGCCGCGCAGCCGCGAGGTTGCCGAATTCATCGGCTCGATGAACTTCTTCGAGGCCACCGTCGCCGGCACCGAGGGGGGCGAACTGATGCTCGATGCCGGGCCGGCCGGCCGGCTTCGCGCCCCCAGGCCGGTGGAGGGCGCGGCGGCGGCCGGGGCGAAGGTCACGCTGGGCATCCGCCCGGAAAAACTGGTCCTTTCCGCCCAGAAGCCGAAGGATGGCATCAATACCGTGCGCGGAACCCTGGCCGCCTCGTCCTATCTGGGCGAGCGCAGCCATTTCTTCGTGCAGGTCGACGGGCTGGCGCAACCAGTCTCGGTCGCCCGGCAGAATTCCGAAGCGGAAACCCTGGGCGCGGCGGCAAGCACCGGGGAAGTCTGGCTGAGCTGGAAACCGGGCGGGGCGATCGTCCTGCCGGCCTGATGGCCGGCGAATTCCGGCCACCGCTCTTCCGCGCGCACACCCGAGGCTCTCCGCTCGTATTTGAGCGGCGGACGCGTGCGATTCCGCCAATATATGGGTGGAATGACCGGCGGCTTGGGAGTATCGTCAATGCCTGAGGGGAAACAGGTGTTGCGCCAATAAAATACGGACCTTCGAGGGACACGCCGCCGAGCTATTCGGCGGAACCGGAAAACCGGTGCGTGTGTACATCGCTGGTGGCGTTTGGCGGGGTGAGATCAATGAGATCACCCGGAGGCGACGATGAAACCACATCGGAAGGTTGACCGCCCGGTTCGGCCGACACCGCGGCGAGCCGGACAATCGTATTCCTGGCCACGGTCAAGGTTCGGCATGCTCTGGCTTGCCATGGGAATCATGACGACGCCATTCGCAATGGCGCATGGCCAGAATACGGCCCCGGCCACC
Organism: Rhodospirillales bacterium; assembly: GCA_024644185.1. GTDB lineage: Bacteria > Pseudomonadota > Alphaproteobacteria > UBA8366 > JADFVY01 > JAHELM01. The sequence continues at coordinate 2,574 of JAHELM010000303.1, forward strand.
GAACCGCCGGCCGACACGACCAGCCAGCCGGAAATTCCCGCCATCTCGAATGTGACCGGAATCCTGACACCGAAGGGGACCCTGGTCATCGAGCCGTCGATCGTGCTTTCGCATACATCGATCAACCGGGTCATTCTGGAGGGTTATACGGTGATCCCGGCAATCACCATCGGCAGCATCGACATCCGCCAGGTCGATCGTGACGTTGTGACCGCCGCCATGACAGCCCGGTATGGCGTCACCGACCGCTTCGAGTTCGACCTCAAGGTACCCTATGTCTACCGCTATGACAGCCTGACCACCCGCCCGATCGGCGGCGGCGCGGATACGGATGTCGTCTCCGACACCGAGGGTGCCGGGTTGGGCGATGTCGAGATGGGCCTGCATTACCAGATGAACGATGGCGCTGGCGGAAGCCCCTTCTACGTCGCCAATCTGCGCATAAAGTCGGATACCGGGACCGATCCGTTCGAGGTGCCGCTCGACGCCGTCAGTGGTCTGGAGACCGAGCTTCCGACCGGAACCGGTTTCTGGAGTCTGGAGCCAAGCCTGACCGTGTTGTTCCCGTCGGATCCCGCGGTGTTCTTCGGAAATGTGGGTTACCTGTGGAACATCGAGCGCGACGTCGGCGGCACATACGGGACGATCGACCCTGGCGACGCCCTGCGCTTCAGCGTCGGCATGGGTTACGGCATCAACGAGAAATCGTCGTTCAGCCTCGGATACGAGCACAGCGTCATCATGCGGTCGCGGCAGAACGGGCAGGACATCGCCGGAACCGACCTGCAGATCGGATCGCTTCTGCTGGGCTGGTCGTACCGGATATCCGAGAAGACGTCGTATAATCTGACGATTGGCATCGGCGCCACCGACGAGGCGCCCGACGCCAAGATCGAACTGCGAATCCCGATCCGCTACGATCTGTTCTGAAACGGTGTTTCGGCGAAGCGAAAACCGCCGGCATCTATCGCCGACGGCTTTTGCCGTGACCCTGGCCAAGTGAAAATCAGAGCCCGAGCACCCCAAGAGTGCGCATCTGCATGCCGAAGCTGTGGACCTGATAGGCCTGAAAGGCGATGCCGGCGTTCAGCAGGCTTGCGTCCAGCGTCGTCATGTTCTGGATGACGACCGAACTGGCGTCGTTCTGAATCACGTTCATGACGCCGCCGATCTGGTCGGATACTTCCGTCGTGACTTCGACGGATGGGGGGCTATTTCCCGGTCCCGGCTCGACGATTACGGTATGAACGACCCCGGTCTCTCCGATGAGATCGCCCTCCTCGAGAGTAACGTCGGACTCGTAAACGGTATTCCCGTTGCCGGTCCCGTTGCCGTTCCCGTTGCCGTTGCCGTTGCCGTTGCCGTTGCCGTTGCCATTCCCGTTACCGTTGCCGACTTCGACCGTCGTGCTGAACGTGACCGATATGTTGAGAATCATTCCGTTCGGCAGGATAAAACCACCGCGCAGCCGGGCCAGCTCCGCGGCGCTGATGGGAACGAGGCCCTCGAAG
>JAHELM010000304.1 GCA_024644185.1 Rhodospirillales bacterium
CGCCTGCCGGGCGCGCGCCGCGGGACGGGTGCGCCATGAACGCGCCCTTCGCGACGATGAGCGCGGCCGGCCGCGACCGGTCGCTGACCGCCGAACGCCTGGTCAACCTCTATGCCGAGACCGCCCCGGCCGGGGCGGGCACGCCGGTGGTGTTGCGCTCGGCTCCCGGCCTGGCGCATTTCGCGACCGTCGGTCAGGGGCCGATCCGCGGCATGGCGACGCTGGGCGGCGTCCTGTACGCGGTGTCCGGCGACACGCTGTACCGGGTCGACGGCAACGGTGCCGGTACGGCGCTGGGGCAGATTCCCGGCACCGGGCCGGTGGCGATGGCCGATAACGGGCTGCAGCTCGTGGTGCTGGACGGGTCGGGCGGCGGGCATGTCTGGGACGGCGCGGCGCTGGCGCCGATCGCCGACCCGGATTTCCGGCCGGCGGCCAGCTGCGCCTTCCTGAACCAGTACATCGTGTTCGGCGAGGCCGGGACCGGCCGGTTCTTCGTTTCCGCCCTGCTCGACGCCAAGGCATACAACGCACTGGATTTCGCCACCGCCGAGGCGCGGCCGGACGCCATCGTCGAGGTCTATGCGCATCGCAACCTGCTGTGGCTGTTCGGCGAGCGTTCGACCGAGGTGTGGTGGAACAGCGGCGCCTCGACCTTCCCGTTCGAGCGGGTATCGGCCGGGGTTCTGGGAATCGGCGCTGTCGCGGGCTCGGTCGCGGCGGTCGATGCGTCGCTGTACTGGCTGGGCGACGACGGCGTGGTCTATCGCGCCGACGGCTTCCAGCCGGCCCGCGTCTCGACCCATGCGATCGAGGCGACGATCCGCGGGCGTACGGGCGTACGCGCCTGGGCCTGCAAGGACGAAGGCCATGCCTTCTATGTGCTGGGCAGCGACCAGGGCGCGGCCGTATACGACGCCGCCACCGGGCTCTGGCACGAGCGCGAGAGCTTTGCCATCGGCCGCTGGCGGGCGGACAGCCACGCGCGGGCCTATGGCCAGAACCTGGTCGGCGACTTCCGCCTTGGCCGCATCTATTCGATGAGTCTGGATCACCACACCGACGGCGGCAACGCGTTGCGCCGGCGGGCAATCTCGGCGCCGGTCGCCGCCGCCGAGGGCCATGTCTTCCTGCCGGCGCTGGAGGTGCGCTTCGAATTCGGCGCTGGCCTGACCGACGGTCACGGCGCCGACCCGCACGTGGTCCTGGACTGGTCGGACGACGGCGGGCGGAACTGGAGCGCCGAACGCTGGGCCGCGCTGGGCCGGATCGGCGAATACCGCCGCCGGGCGGTCTGGCGGCGGCTGGGCCGCTTCCGCGCGCGCAGCTTTCGCCTGACCTGCTCCGAGCCGGTGCCCTTCGCCATCCACGGGGTGGCGCCATGACCGATTACCTGCGGCCCGTTCCCGGCGGCTTCGGCGGCGATGCCGACGCGGCGCTGTTCCTGGAACAGATGCGCACAAGGCTGCGCGACGCCACGCCATCCTCGCCCGGCCTGGTCCGCCGCGCCGCCGCCCGGCCGGATAGCGCCGCCGCGACGCTGGATGCGTTGCGCACCGATTTCAACGCCCTGCTGGCCGCCCTGCGGGCAGCGGGCATCATGCAAAACCAGGAGGTATGACATGTTCTGGGGTCCAGTGATCGGCGGCGCCCTGTCCGCCGCCAGCAGCCTGTTCGGCGGCGGCAAGGCGGCCAGGGCGGCGAAACAGGCGGCGGCGCTGCAATGGAAACAGTATGAGCAGAGCCGGGCCGACCTCGCCCCCTGGCGCGAGGCCGGCGGCAATGCGCTGGCGGCGCTGGCCGCCAATTACGGGCTGGCCGGGCCGGGTGCGCAGGCGAATGCGATGGCCGGCTTCATGGCCAGCCCCGATTACGGCTTCCGCTTCGACGAGGGCGTGCGGGCGCTGGACGCCTCGGCCGCCTCGCGCGGGATGCTGCTGTCCGGCGCCCAGGCGAAGGCCGTCACCGGCTTTGGCCAGACTCTCGCGGCCCAGGAATACGCCAATTATCTCAGCCGCCTGATGGCGATGGCCGGCATCGGCCAGGCCGCCACCGAACAGACCGGCCAGTGGGGCGCCAATGCGGCGGCCAATGCCGGAAGCATGCTGTACGACGCCGGCCAGGCCCGCGCCGGCGGCTATATGAGGGCCGGGAACGCGCTGGGGGGCAATGCCTTTGCCGCCGCCATCGATCCGTTCCTCGGCATGTTCCTCCCGACGCCCCCGCAAGCGTGAACCGCGCCGGCGGCACGTCTCAAACGGGTGGACCCGTTTCCGCCCGACCCAGAACCGCAGGAGGCCAGTCTTGGCAAACCGATTCACCTTTCCCCGCGAAACCGCGTTCGACGCCAACGGCAATCCGCTGTCGGGCGCGACGCTGCATTTCTACAACTCCGGCACCACCAGGCCGGCCGATACCTTCGCCGATTCCGCCCTGACCGTGCCCAACGCCAATCCGGCGGTGGCCGACAGCGCCGGCCGGTTCGGCGATATCTTCCTGCTGGAACAGGATTACAAGGTCATCCTGAAGACCGCCGCCGGCGTGACGGTGTGGAGCGCCGACCCGGTATCGGGCACGGCGATCGTCAGCGGCGACGACTTCGCGCCGGGGCCGCAGAACCCGGCCGACATGACAATCCGCGTCGGGCCCGGCCGATATTACGACTCCGTGGCGCGCGCGCGGATGGCGCCTGGCACGCGGTCGTCGCCGGTCATGGTTGCCCCGGCGGTCAATCCGCGCTGCGATATCGTATATATCGACCGGCTGTCGGGGGCCCTGGGTGTCGCAACCGGGGCCGAGGCCGCGTCGCCCGCCGATCCGATCCTGCCCGACGGCAAGCTGCCCGTCGCCCGGGTCAGGCTGGCCCCGGCGGCGACGGAGATCACCGCCGACCTGATCGACGACGAGCGCGAACTCGGGCTTCTCGGCGCCGGCAGCGCCGCCGTTCGCGACACCGGCACGGCGGTCAACCAGATCCCGCTGCTGGCGGCCGGCGGGGCGCTTCCCGGCGTCGTCGGGTCGTTCATGCGCGCGGCACAATTCACCCCCGGCGTCGTCATGAGCGCCGCCGATGCCGGCACGGCCTTCGTCATCGACACCGCCGGCGCCGCCCGGACGGCAAGCCTGCCCGATATCGCCGGGGTGGCCGAGGGTTGGTCGGCCTTCATCCTGTGTTCCGGCGCGAACGCGGCCAGCGTGCGATCGTCGGCCGGCGATGGCGCCGCCCTTCTGGCCGGCCTCGTCGATGGACAGACGGTCGCGATCACCCGGCTCAACGGCGCGTGGAAGGCGACGATCAAACCCGGAGTGGATATTCAGATCTTCGCCGTATCGGGGACGTGGACGAAGAAGCCGGGCGCGAAGATGGTCTACTACCATCTGGTGGGCGGCGGCGGGGGCGGCGGACAAGCGGCGGCAACGCGCGGCGGTGGCGGCGGCGGCGGGGCCGGTGCCACGGGCTGGCTCGACGCATCGTCCCTCGGCGCCACGGAAACCGTAACCATTGGCGCGGGCGGATCGCCGGGCTCTCCGGGCGGTCAGGGCGGCGCCACGTCGCTGGGAACCGCCGCCACCGCATATGGCGGCGGGGGCGGCGACAGTATCGGCGGCGGCGGTGGCGGGGGCGGGGGCGGCGGGGTCCTCGGCGCGGGGACCAACGCTCCCAGTTCGGCTGGTGGCACGGGCGGCAGTCCCGGCGGCTCTCCCGGCGGCGCCGTCGATACCGCTCTGACAACTATTGCCGGCAACCCTGGCTTCGGTGGTGCCGGGGGCGCGGGCCATGCCTCCACGGGGAGTGCGAGTAAGTGTACCGGTGCCGACGGCCTCAGCGGCGCCGGCGGCTCCGGATCGAATGTGATGGGCAGCGGCAGCTACCGTGGCGGCAACAGCGTCTGGGGCGGCGGCGGTGGCTGCGGATCGTCGAACGGCGCGACTGGCACGGGCGGGATCAGCCGAAATGCCGGAAACGGGGCCACCGGGACCGTCAATACCGCGGGCCTCGACGGCAACGCGCCGGGCGGCGGCGGTGGTGGCTCGCTGGGGGCGGCGGCAACCGGCAAGGGCGGCGACGGCCGCGCCCTGAT
>JAHELM010000305.1 GCA_024644185.1 Rhodospirillales bacterium
CGTGGTCAATCCCAACCGGCTGGACGAAACCGGCGAGCACGGGCAGCTGGCGGCGGTCGGCGTTGCCTTCCTGCTGGTCGTCGCGGTCAACCGGGTGCTGCGCGAGGCCGGCTGGTACCGCGACCGCGCCGAGCCGGACCTGATGGCCTGGCTGGACCTGGTGGCGCTGGGCACGGTCTGCGACGTGGTGCCGCTGACCGGGGTCAACCGGGCGCTCGTCGCCCAGGGGCTGAAGGTGATGGGCCGGCGCGGCAATCCCGGTATCGCCGCCCTGGCCGACATCGCCCGCGTCACCGAGGCGCCGGAGGCCTGGCATGCCGGGTTCCTGCTGGGACCCAGGGTGAATGCGGGGGGCCGTGTCGGCGAGGCCGGGCTGGGTACCGCGCTGCTCTGCGCCGCGGAATATGCCGAGGCCCTGCCGATTGCCCGGCATCTCGACGCATTGAACCGGGAACGCCAGACGATCGAGGCCACCTGTCTGGACGAGGCCATCCGCATGGCCGAGGAAACCGCTCAGGACGACGGGCTGATCTATGTCTCGGCCGAGGGCTGGCATCCCGGCGTCATCGGCATCGTCGCCGGGCGTCTGAAGGAACGCTTCAACCGGCCGGCCTGCGTGGTCGCGCGGGCCGACGGCATCGGCAAGGGGTCCGGCCGCTCGGTCGCCGGGGTCGATCTCGGCACGTCGGTGATCGCCGCGCGACAGGCCGGCCTGCTGGTCAATGGCGGCGGGCATGCGATGGCGGCCGGGTTTACGGTGACTGCGGCGCGCGAGGCGGAATTCCGCGAATTCCTGGCCGAACGCATCCGCGCCCAGACCGGCCCCGGCGGCCCGGTCGCCGAACTGGGTCTCGACGGCACGCTGCAGCCGCGCGGCGCCACGGTGCAACTGGCCGAAGCCCTGCAACGCCTGGCCCCCTTCGGATCGGGCAATCGCGAGCCGCGCTTCGCCATTCCCGCGGCCCGCATCGTCCAGGCCGATATCGTCGGCGAAAACCACGTGCGCTGTATTCTGGGTGGCGAGGATGGCGGCCGCCTGAAGGCCATCGCCTTCCGCTGCGCCGACCGGCCGCTGGGCCAGCTGCTGCTGCGGTCGGCCGGGCTGCCGGTGCATATCGCCGGCCAGATCCGCATCGACCGCTGGCAGGGCCGCGAAAGCGTGCAGGTGCTGATCGACGATGCCGCGCCGGCGAATTGACCGCCCGCCGCTTCAGCCGAATTCAGCGATAGCTGCCGACGGTGGACGGGGGTCTCCGCGACCGCCCGCCACCCCGGTGTCACGCGCGGACGATCAGAACGGAACCCGGATGCCGAATTGCAGGCTGTTCCGGAAGTAGTCCATGGAAACCGCCGTAGCGCCGCCGGCAGTCTTGAGGTCGAGAGCCGGCGTCATGAAGCCGCGATAATCGGCAAACACGGTGACGGTCTGCAACGGTATGCTGACACCCAGGATGATCTGGCCGCCCATGGTCGTCACCGCGCCCTCGAAAACGTCGGCCCCGCCGAAAGTGACGCCGCCGACATCGATATTGACCACCGCCAGACCCGCCCCGACATAGGGCCGGAACTGGTTGCCGCCGAAGTCGTAGAACAGGTTCGCGCCCAGGGACAGCGTGTTGACATTGCCGTCCACGGTGGTGCTGCCGATCTGCGTGGCCGGCGATACGATATAGGAAAGATCGCCTTCAAGCCGGATGTTGTCGGCAACCGACGCGCCGATGATGACGCCGGCCCCGAAACCGAGATCGAACTGCATGGTCCCCGGCGTACCGCCCCAATCCAGATCCGCCTCGTCGAGCGCCGAAGGCCCGAGATACCCGCCGAGATAAAGTCCTTCCGCGAAGGCTGGCGACGACCCAGCCATGAGAAGTGCAACCGCCAGAATCTTTTTCATCATTCCTCTCCCGCTATCAGGCGCTCCCGATTGAGCGCGGTAAACTTGTGAACGAGAGATAGATTCCCTTATAAATCGTATATTATTATTTAATGGGCATTCCGTTTTGATTTTTATGGCTATTCTGGCATTGCCCGAATGGGCTTCCCGCGTGCGCTCGCCTCAGGCCCCGACCTCGCGCAAGGCGGGATCGCGATAGAAGATATGTGCGCCAATGCGCTCGGTGCGCTCCAGCTTGCGGCGCCAGATCGGCTTGACATAGGCCGCGTGGTACCACAGGGCGCCGCCGGTGGGGTCGGCGTTGCCGTTCCAGTAGACCATCCGGGCCAGCGACAGGGCGTCCTGCCATTCGCCCCTGTTTTCCGGGCGGTCGCTCAGCCGGTCGCAATACCAGGAAAACTGGCAGTTCTCCTCCTCGCCCCGGCTGTGATGCACGACATCGCAGACATTGGCGGGAAAGCGCGGATCGGCCACGCGGTTCATCACCACATGGGCCACCGCCACCTGCCCTTCGCGCGGCTCTCCGCGAGCCTCGAAATAGATGGTCAGGGCGAGGCAGTGAACCTCCTCCTCCACCCGCCATTCGGCGCCGGTCACCAGCAGCGCCGCCCCCGCCGCCACCCCGAATCGCGACCAGGCGGCACCCAGCCGGCCCCAGCGCTCGAGGCGCAGCAACAGATGCACCCGTTCGTATTCGGTTTCCGGCCGCGGCCACAGCAGGACCGCCAGCGTCTTGAAGAATCCCATGCGCATCGCCCGCCACGGTGCGCCGGAAAGATGAAAATTCGATGACCGGGATTTGCCCGCGCCCCTGCAATCCGGATCGGTTTGCATTTCCGGACAAGTATGGTCTGATTGGCGACGAGATCGAAGAAGGATGGCGAGATCATGTGGGACAGGCTGTTCCTCAACCGGCTGCGCAAGGAGATCCCGGGCTGGGTTCAGCATGGCTGGGTCACGGCGGCGGATGGGGGCGCCATCCTGCGACACGTGGAGGAGTCCTCGCGCCATGCGCGGCTGGCGCCGATGGCGATGGCGGTGCTGGGGGTCCTGACGTTCGGCGCCGGGGTCATCACCTTCTTCGCCGCCAACTGGGACGAGATGGGCCGGCTGGCGAAGCTGGGTGTACTGTTCGGCGGCATGTGGGGTGCCTATGGCGCGGCGGGTGCGGCGATGGCCGGGCGGACGCCGGCGGCGCGGCTGGTCGGCCATGCCATGCTGCTGCTGGGCGCCGTGCTGTTCGGCGCCAATATCCAGTTGATCGCGCAGATCTATCATATCGAGGCGCATTATCCGAACGGGGTTCTGCTGTGGGCCCTGGGCGCGCTGGCACTGGTCTGGGCGGTCCCGTCGCAGGCGGTGGCGACGCTGGGTCTGGCGCTCACCCTGCTGTGGACTTCGATGGAAATATGGGATTTCGACCGCACGGTGCATTGGCCGTTCCTCGTCGTCTGGGTGGCGTTCCTGCCGCCGGTGTTGTGGCGCGGCTGGCGCTGGGCGACCGCCGCGGCGCTCGCCTCCCTGTTCCTGTGGCTGGCGATGACGCTGGGCGCGCAGCCCTGGAACGAGCAGATCTACGCCGCGCAGCTCTACGTCCTGGTCGGGCTGGGCGTCTATGCGCTGGGCCACGAGATGGCGGATCGGCGCCGCTTCGAGCCTGTTGCCCTGATGGTGGAGCGCTTCGCCCTGGTCGGCATGCTGCTGGCCGCGCATCTTCTGGTCTATACGGATTTCCACGGCTTCGACTGGCTCAATTCCGACACCGCGTACGACACCCTGCGGCGCCTGCCGATGGCGCCTTGGGGCTGGATCGCCGGCACCGCGATTGCCGCCATCGCCGCCATCGCCCTGGCGGCGCGACGGCTACCCGATACCACCGGCGACCGGATGGACCGCATCGGGCTGGTGCTGGTGGGGCTCGCGGCCCTGACGATCGTCGCCAATCTGTTCGTGCCGCCGAAGTTTGCGGCGGTGGCGGCGGTCTATGTCGGCTGGAACCTGGTGCAGGTGGCGGCGCTGGTCTGGCTGGTACTGCGCGGCTACCGGCGCGGCGACCGGTTCCAGGTCAATGCCGCCTTCCTGTTCTTTGCCCTGACCGTCCTGGCGATCTATTTCGACCGCTTCTGGTCGCTGATGGACCGCTCGCTGTTCTTCATGGGCGGCGGGGCATTGCTGTTCCTTGGC
>JAHELM010000306.1 GCA_024644185.1 Rhodospirillales bacterium
ACCGGCATGCCGCCGGACGTCGCCGAGCGCGCCTTCGAGCCCTTCTTCACCACCAAGGAGGTGGGCGAGGGAAGCGGCCTCGGCCTCAGCATGGTGTACGGGTTCCTGAAGCAGTCGCGCGGCCAGGTCATGCTGGAAAGTCAACTCGGCGAGGGCACGATCGTAACGCTCTATCTGCCGCGCAGCCATGAGGCGGGCACGCCCGCCGTCCGCAAGGCCCCCCCGCGCGTGAAGCAGACGATGCCACGTGGCGACGAAACCATCCTGGTGGTCGAGGACGAGCCCAGCGTGCGTGCCGTCGTGGTCCGGCTGCTGAACAATCTCGGCTATCGGGTGATCGAGGCCGAGGATGGCGCCGAGGCACTGGAGCGGTATCAGGAGATCGGCGAAATCGACCTGCTGTTCAGCGACATCGTGCTGCCGGGCGGCATGGACGGGACGCGGGTGGCGGCGGAGATCCAGCAGCGGCAGCCGGGCGTTCGCATCCTCTTCACCTCCGGCTATGCCGGCGCGGCGATGGACCGCAGCGGGCGCATCGAAGACGGCGCGCAGCTCTTGTCCAAGCCCTATCCGATGAAGACCCTGGCCGCCCGTATCCGGGAAATCCTCGACACCGACTGACCCGGTGACGTCAGACCGTTCTGGTCACCTTGGCCAGGTTGCGCGGCGTGTCGGGATCCAGGCTGCGGCGCTGGGCGACCTGCTCGACGAAGACATAGAACGCCTGCAGGAAAATCAGCGGATCGAGCGCCGGGTGCAATGGCGGTGGCAGGTCCAGCGCAGCCCCGGCCGTGCCGGTCGGCGCCGCCACCAGGACCCGCGCGCCGAGCGTATCGAGCCGGGTTGCCAGTTCGAGGATCGAGGCCTGGGTGGCATCGCCCGGGGCGACCAGCAGCACCGGATAGCCGGGCTGGATCAGCGCAAAGGGTCCGTGCCTTACCTCGGCGGCGCTGAAGGCTTCGGCCTGGATCAGGCAGGTTTCCTTGAATTTCAGTGCCGCTTCCTGGGCCGCGGACAGGCCGGCGCCGCGACCGATGACCATGCCGCGATCAGCCGCCGCGAAGGCGTCGAGCGCCGGCGACCAGTCGGCGCGGGCGGCCACGGCCAGCGCATCCGGCAGGCGGGCCAGGGCTTCGGTCAGGCCGGTGTCGCGGCTCCAGGCCGCGATCAACCGCGCCACGGCGGCCATGCTGGCGATCACACTCTTGGTGGCGGCGACACTGTTCTCGTCCCCGGCATGGGCCGGCAGCACCCATTCGGCGGCCCGCGCCAGGGGCGACTCCACCTTGTTGACGATGACGAGGCTGAGCGCGCCGCCATCGCGCAGGGCTTGCGTCGCGGCGACGATGTCGGGGCTGGCCCCGGATTGCGAGACCGAAAGGGCCGCAGCCGATCTTCCGCGGAGTTTCGCGCCGTAAAGCGTGACCAGCGAGGGCGGCACCGAGGCCGTCAGCATTCCCATCCGGGCGCCGGCCAGCCACGCGGCATAGCCGGCGACGCAATCGGAACTGCCGCGCGCCACGGTGGCCAGCAGCGCCGGGTCGCGCGCCCGTAGCGCCGCCGCCAGGTCGGCATAGAGCGCCGTGTCCCGGGCCAGCATATCGGCGACCCGTTCCGGGGCGCTCGTTGCCTCGCTGCGCATCAGGCTCACGATTCGGCCTCCGTCATCCGGCGTCGCGGTACCGCCGCGGCGAGGTCGAGATCGCCGTCGTCGCCACCTCCACCCCGGCCAGCACCGCCGCCGCAAGGTCACGGCCCTCGACCCGCGCCGCCAGATAGCCGGCGTTGAAGCAATCGCCGGCGCCGATCGAATCGATCACCGCAACCGCCCGGGCGCAGGCCTCGGCACGCGCGCCACCGGCGGTCAACGCCACGGCGCCGCGCGCGTCGCGCTTGACCACCGCGACAGCGCCATCCGGCATGATGGGCAGAAGCGCCACCGCCGCCGCCTCCGCCCGGTCCGGGGCACAGCCGGCGAGGCCGGAAATCTCCACCTCGTTCAGCAGAAGCTCGTCGCAATGCGGCAGCCAGCCGCGCAGCTCGGCGCGCACCGCGTCGGTCCAGCCCTGTGCCGGCCAGCCGGTATCCAGCGCGATCCGCGCACCCCGCGCGCGCAGACGCGGCAACAGCGTGGCAAACCCGGCCGTCAGGCGCGGCGTCAGGAAGGTGCCGGTGAACAGCAGCATCGTGCCCGGCAGGTCGGAATCCGGAAGAAAGCGCAGCACATCCTCGACGCAGAAGCCGGACAGATGGCCGATATTGCTGAAGAAGGTCCGCTCGCCGCCGGGATGCACGATGCCGACCGAGAACGTCGTTGGCAGCGGGCTTCGCACCCAGTCGCCGGCCAGCGCGCCGAATCGGCCGCGCAGCCAGTCGCCGAAGAAATCGGTGCCCATATTGGCGACCAGGCGGTGCCGGCAGCCGAGTCCCTCCAGCGCCAGCGCGGTGTTGCCCGCGGCGCCGCCCTCGCGCAGTTCGCTATGTTCCAGCAGAACCTCGGTCCCGGGCTGCGGCCAGGGGTCCTGGATGCCCATGACGATATCCAGGTTGACCCCGCCGATTGTGACGATATCCGGCTTCATCCCCGCAATTCCTATTCGACCCGCGTCACCTTTTGCGACCGCAGCGGCTCGCCGACGCGCTCGATTCGCGTCCGGGCGATCTCGATCAGCAGCATTTGCAGGGTCGGCAGCATGGCCAGCGCCGCCGCGAAGCCGCGCGCCGGCGGAAACCGCAGGGTCACGCAGCCGGCAATCGGCGCGCCGTCCCCGGCATCGAAGACCACCGGCGTCACCCCGGCATCGACACAGATCGCGGCAATACCCGGCAGCAGGCGCCCGGCCTCGTCATCGGCGCGCATCAGCACCACGCCGAATCCCGGCGCCAGCGCTTCCACCGGGCCATGCCGGAACTGCCCGCCTTCCAGCGCAAAGCCCGGCATACGGGCCAGTTCCAGAAGCCCCAGCGCGCCCGCCTCGGCGATGCCGTTCAGCGCGGTCCGGGCAGAGAACACAACGGCATGGGCCCCACGCAAGGTGGCGACCGCCGGCTCCACCGGAACGGTGGCGGGCGCGTCGAGCACCGCGCGCAACGCATCCTGACGGTGACCCAACGCCTCGGCCAGGGCGGCCAGCAGGGCAATGGAAATGGTCAGGCTACGGGTCGCCGCATAGGCCTTTTCCGGCCCGCCATGGCCGGTCAGACTGGGCACGGCACGGGCCAGATGGCTGTCGCCGTCCAGCGTCAGACCGAAGCACCCGGCGAGGTCGCCCCGCTCGAGAAACCGCACGATCTCGGCCGAGCCACCCGATTGCGAGGTCCGTCCTGACCTCGCACGATCTCGGCCGAGCCACCCGATTGCGAGGTCAGGACGGTGGTGGCCGGGCCGGACGGAAACGGCGCATAGAGGGCCTCGGACGCGACCACCGCCGCGGCGTCGATGCCATACCCGCGCAGCACCGCCTCGGCGCAGCGATTGACGCAATGCGAACCGCCCATGCCGACAAGCCGCAGACGCCCCGTCCGCCGCACGGAATCGGCAACACGGCCAGCCATCGCCGCGGCGGCGTCGAGCGAACGCCGTGCATCCGCGTGCTGACGGGCCATCTCGGCGCGGATTGCGGCGAGACCCGTGCCTGCTTCCTGCAAACCGGTCATATCGGTCTCAGAACCCGCTGCCCTTCAGGAATTCCGCAAGGCGGGTGCTCTTGGGCGTCCGCAACACGCTGTCGGGCGGTCCTTCCTCGGCGATCACGCCCTCGTGCATGAAGACGATGCGATCGGAAACCTCATGGGCGAATTTCATCTCGTGGGTGACGATCAGCATGGTCATGCCCTCCTGGGCCAAACCGCGAATCACGTTCAGCACCTCGGCCACCAGTTCGGGATCGAGCGCCGAGGTCACCTCGTCGAACAGCATCAGTTTCGGCGCCATGGCGACCGCGCGGGCGATGGCGACGCGCTGCTGCTGGCCACCGGAAAGCTGGCCCGGATAATGGTGCATCCGGTCCCCCAGCCCGACCCGTTGAAGCCAGCCCTCGGCGGTTTCAACGGCCTCGGCCTTCGCTATCCCGC
>JAHELM010000009.1 GCA_024644185.1 Rhodospirillales bacterium
CGCCGCGCGAAAGACGGCCAGCGTCCGCCGCATATGCTCCGGCGGCGCCGGATCGGGCCCCGGATCCTCCACCGTCAATCCCTCGAACATGCCGACGATCGCATCGTCGTCCGTCTCTGTTGCCGCCCGCCACATGGGCCGCACCTTACCGCATGGCTGGCGCCGGTTCCATATGGCCGGATAATGCTCTAGGCTTCGCTTCGAATTTCCCGCACCGGAGCCCGCACCCCAATGCCCATCGTCGCCCTGGCCGCATTGCGCGACGCCGTTGCCCCCGGCAAGCGGCTGCTGGGCCTCGATCTCGGCTCGAAGACCATCGGCATGGCGGTATCGGATGGCGGCTGGACCGTCGCGTCGCCGATCGGCACCGTCGCGCGGCGGAAATTCACCCTGGACGCCATCGAACTGAAGGCGGCGATCGACGAGCGCAATGTCGGCGCGCTGGTGCTGGGTCTGCCGGTGAACATGGATGGCACCGAAGGGCCGCGCTGCCAGTCGACCCGTCAATTCGCCACCAATCTGATGCAGAAATTCGACATGCCCATCGCCTTCCAGGACGAACGCCTGTCGACGGCGGCGGTCGAGCGGCTGCTGATCGACGAGGTCGACATGACCCGCAAGCGTCGCGGCGAGGTGGTCGACAAGATGGCCGCCGCCTGGATCCTGCAAGGCGCGCTGGACTCGCTGGCGCGGATGGCGCGCGAACGCCAGGCATGAAGAACCCGGGAGACCTAAAGAACGTAGAGGGCGATCACGAAGAAATGGGCGGCGCTGCCGGCCATCACGAACAGATGCCAGATCGCGTGGTTGAACGGCATGTCGCGGCGAACATAGAAGGCGATTCCGCTCGTATAGGCCAGCCCGCCGGCCAGCAGCAGCGCCGATCCGTCCCAGCCGACGCCGGCGATCAACGGCCTGGCCCAGGCGACGACCAGCCAACCCATCGTCAGATAGAGCGTCATGCGCATCCAGCGCAACCGCCCCGGCCAGATCAGGCGCAGCAGGATGCCGGCAACCGCCAGCGTCCAGATCAATCCCAGCAGCAGCCAGTCCGGCACGGCGCCCATGGCCAGCAGGGCGATCGGCGTATAGGTGCCGGCGATCAGCAGGAAGATGGTGCTGTGGTCGAGCGACCGCAGCACCCGCTTGGCGGCCCCGTTTCGGCTGCCGTGATACAGGGTGGAAATCAGGAACAGCAGGATCAGCGAGGCGCCGTAGACGCTGACCCCGGCAACCGCCCACGGCCCGTCGCGATACGCCGCCACCAGCAGAACGATCAGCCCGACAAGGCTCAACGCCGCGCCAACGCCGTGGGTCGCCGCATTGGCGATTTCCTCGGCGGTCGATTCGGGATGCGGGTCTGAAAATGCAGAAGATGACATGGAAAATACGCCTTTCGCTGCCGCAACCGTCCCGGTCGGCGCCCTGGGGCGTCGGCACCGGTTAGATTGGACCTGCCGGATCGCCGCGCAACCCCCGACGGGCCGAATCGGAAACGCGGACATCGGGAGACGCGCGCGGCGCCAGAGGATTCACCGCAAGAACCGGGGGGCGAAAGTCTGACGGTTTTTCCGGGCTATTGGTTGACGGGCAGCGGTCCACCGGTGCAGGCTGGCCGCCCCCGTTCCTCACGCGCACCGGACCCCATGCCGTCGATTCTTGCCGCGCTGGCGCCGATCTTCCTGCTGATCCTGTGCGGCTACGGGCTGCGCCGGTCGGGCCTGTTCGGCGAGGCGTTCTGGGCCGAGGCCGACCGCCTGGTGTTCCTTGTCCTGTTCCCGGTCTATCTGGTGCTGCATATCGGCACCGCGGACCTCGCCGGGCTGGCGCTGGCGCCGATGGCGCTGGGGCTGCTGGCCGGGCTCGTGGCGATGTCGGTGCTGGCGGTGGCGCTGCGGCCGGCGTTTCGCGTCGATGGGCCGGCTTTCGCCTCGATTTTCCAGGGCAGCATGCGGCCCAACACCTATGTCGCCTTCGCCGCCGCCGAGGCGCTGTTCGGGGCGACGGGAAGCGTGCTGGCGGCGATCGCGGTGGCGGTCTGCACTCCTGCCGTCAACGTGCTGGCGGTGCTGGCGCTCGCCCGCTGGGGCCGCAACGGCAATGCCGGGGGCTGGCGCATGGCCTTGCGCACCATGGCGCGCAACCCGATCATCCTGGCCGTGGCGGCCGGACTGCTGATCAATGTCGCCGGTATCGGCCTGCCGCCGGTGATCGACGACATGATGGCGATCGTCGCCCGCGCCACCCTGCCGATGGCCCTGCTGTCGGTCGGTGCCGGCCTGCAATTCCGTGCCGCGGGCAATGCCGGCGGTCCGGTTGCCGCCGCCGCGATCCTGAAACTGCTGGGGCTGCCCGCCCTCACCTGGGCCGCCTGCGCCGCCTTCGGCGCCGAAGGCCTGCCGTTGACCGTGGCGGTGATGTTCGCCGCCCTGCCGAACAGCCCGACCTCCTATTCCATGACCCGCCAGCTTGGCGGCAACCACATCCTGATGGCCGCCATCATCACTGCCACAACCTTCGCCGCCATGGCCACCATGCCGACCGTGCTGATGGTGTTGGGCGCGGGATAGCGCCGTTCATCCCCCCGCCTTGCTCAGGAACGCCGCCGTCGCCGCGCCGATTTCGGCCAGTGCGTCACCGACGGCCTGGAGTTCCACGCGGCGGCGGGTTTCGTCGGTGTCCATGTCGCCCTGCTGCTTGACGGTCACGAAGTCGCGACTGGCGGTGACGGCAAAGGGGGCGATGCCGGTGCGGGTGTCGATCAGCACCGCCTCGACGTTGCAATACGACTTCGCCTCGTCGGGCGCGAAGAAGCGGAACTTGGCATAGGTGCGGCACGAGGTCTGGTAGATCAGCAGCAGATCGGCCTGGAAGCGCGCCCCGGCCTCGCGGAAGGCGCCGATGCTGCCTTTCTCGGGTATCAGCAGGGTCGGCAGATAGACGGCATCGTAAACCTTCGGCGAGGCGCGCAACGCCGCCACCAGCCCGCGCTGCACCTCGGTCCCGCTGCGCGACAGCTCGTCCGACCAGCCGAACCAGTAATTATGCCCCAGCGCCACCACCGCGATCCGATTCAGCGGCCGCGGCGTAAAGCGGTGCGCCAGGATGCGGTCGATATCGGCATCGGACAGCAACGCCGCGTCGGAGGCGAACAGAGACAGCGTTTCTGAATCGCCGCCGACCTCGAACAGGGAACTCGGCGCGCCGCCATCGTATACCGAACTCGAAACAGGCGCCCCGCAACCGGCCAGCGCCAGCAGGCCGAGCAAAGCCAGAAATCCCCGCGTCATGCACCCCTCCTGAATCCGGGCATCCGTCACGGGTGAACCCCGCCCTGGGCCGGTACCCTGCGCGTGAATTCGGGCGAATTCAAGGCCGGGCCGTACGGTACGCCCTTGACCCGTGGCGTGCCGCCCGGCAACCATCGCCGCCCAAACCGAACGAGGGAAAATCATGGCCGGCGCGCTGGACGGTATCCGTATTTTCGACCTGACCCGCATCCTGGCCGGGCCAAGCTGCACCCAGATTCTGGGCGATCTGGGCGCCGATGTGATCAAGATCGAACATCCGCGCAACGGCGACGACACCCGCAAATGGGGCCCGCCCTATGTCGCCGGCGCCGACGGGACGCAGACGAACGAGAGCGCCTATTATCTGGCGGCCAACCGCAACAAGCGCTCGGTCGCCCTCGACATCGCCAGGCCGGCAGGCCAGCGGCTCGCCCGCCAGCTGATCGCGCGGTGCGACGTTCTGGTGGAGAATTTCAAGACCGGCGATCTGAAACGCTACGGTCTTTCCCATGAGGACTTGCGGGACGAGTTTCCCGGCCTCGTCTATTGCTCGATCACCGGATTCGGGCAGACCGGGCCGATGGCGCCCTATGCCGGATACGACTACCTGGCGCAGGCCATGGGCGGCATCATGAGCCTGACCGGCGAGCCCGACGGCCAGCCGATGAAGGTAGGCATCGGCATCGCCGACCTGATGTGCGGCATGTACGCCTCCACCGCCCTGCTGGCGGCGCTGCGCCACCGCGACCGCACCGGCCGGGGCCAGCAGATCGACATGGCGCTGCTGGACACCCAGGTGGCCTGGCTGACCTACGAGGCGGAGAACTACCTGCTGTCCGGCACGCCGCCGGCCCGGCGCGGCAACGGCCATCCCAACATCGTGCCCTATCAGGTGTTCGAAACGGCTGATGGCCACATGGTTCTTGCCTGCGGCAACGACCGGCAATTCGGCGAATTCTGTGCCGAGGCCGGGGCGGCGGATCTGGCACGAGACTCTCGTTTTACAAGTAATACATTGCGCTGCAACAATCGCTCCGCGCTGATTCCGCTGGTCGCCGATCTGATGCGCCGACGCCCCCTGGCCGACTGGATCGACGGGCTGCGCCGCCGTCAGGTGCCGTGCAGCCCGGTCAACACGGTGCCCCAGGTGTTCGAGGAACCGCAGGTGACGGCGCGCGGCATGAAGATCGAGATGCCGCATCCGCTGGCCGCTTCCGGCACCGTGCCGCTGGTCGCCAGCCCGATCAAGATGTCCGGAACGCCGCCGGAATACCGCCACGCCCCGCCGACGCTGGGCCAGCACACCGACGAGGTTCTGGCCGAACTGCTGGGCATGGACGCGGCCGCGGTCGCCGCGCTGCGGGCGGACGGGATCGTCTGACTGCAATGCCGGCCGGGCCTTGCAAACCGGTCGCTTCCAGGTGTCCGGCACGGTCCGGCGTAACCTTCCGGGCGCCCCTCACCCGGCGCTTGTTTGTCGCGCGGCGGCGGCGGTATAGTCCAGCCTCATGACAACCCCGCTTGCCGACCCCTCGCTTCGCTTCCCCCATCGCCATCTCCTCGGCATCGAAGGCCTTTCGACCGAGACCGTGGGCATGGTGCTGGATCTCGCCGATTCCTATGTCGAGCAGAGCCGCAAGCGGGACAAGACGCTGGACCTGCTACGCGGCCGCACCGTCATCAACCTGTTCTTCGAAAGCTCGACCCGCACCCGCACCTCGTTCGAGTTGGCGGCCAAGCGGCTTGGCGCCGACGTCATCAACATGTCGGTGCAGACCAGCGCCATCAAGAAGGGCGAAACGCTGATCGACACGGCGATGACGCTCAACGCCATGCATACCGACGTCCTGGTCGTCCGGCACGGCGATTCGGGGGCGGTGAAGCTTCTGTCCGACAAGGTCAACTGCGCCGTCATCAACGCCGGCGACGGCAGCCACGAGCACCCGACCCAGGCGCTGCTGGACGCGTTGACCATCCGCCGCCGCAAGGGGCGCCTGCAGGGGCTGACCGTCGCCATCTGCGGCGACGTGTTGCACAGCAGGGTGGCGCGCTCGAACATCTATCTGCTGCAGATCATGGGCGCGCGAGTCCGGGTGGTCGCCCCGCCCACCCTGCTGCCGGCCGCCATCGACCGCTTCGGCGTCGAGGTGTTCCACGACATGCGCAAAGGCCTGGAAGGCTGTGACATCGTGATGATGCTGCGGCTGCAGACCGAGCGCATGCAGGGCCGCTTCGTACCGTCCGTGCGCGAATATTTTCACTTCTTCGGCCTCGACCGCGACAAGCTGGCGGCCGCCCATGCCGACGCGCTGGTGATGCATCCCGGACCGATGAACCGCGGCGTCGAGATCGATTCGGAACTGGCCGACGACATCAACCGCTCGGTGATCCGCGAGCAGGTGGAGATGGGCGTGGCGGTGCGCATGGCCTGCCTCGATCTGCTGACCCGCGACATTGCCGGAAACCAGTCATGACCAGATACCGGACCGCCTACGTCAACGCCCGACTTCTGGACCCGGAAAGCCGCCTCGATGCCGCCGGCGGCATGCTGGTGGAGGACGGCCGCATCGTCGATCTGGGCCCCGGCCTGTTTACCAATGGCGCGCCGCAGGGCGCGGAGATCGTCGATTGCGGCGGGCATTGCCTGGCGCCCGGTCTGGTGGATGCGCGGGTGCAACTGCGCGAACCCGGCCATGAGCACATGGAGAATATCCAGACCGCCGGCCACGCCGCCGCCGCCGGTGGGGTCGCCAGCATGGTCTGCCTGCCCAATACCGAACCGCCGATCGACGATGTGCCGGTGATGGAATTCATCGCCCGCCGCGCCCGCGAGGTGAAGCTGGCCAAGGTCTATTGTTACGCCGCGCTGACCCGCGGACTGGCCGGCGCGGAACTGACCGAGATCGGCCTGCTGACCGAGGCCGGAGCAGTCGGCTTCACCGATGCCGAGACGCCGATCGCCAACGCCAAGACCATGCAGCGCGCGCTCAGCTATGGCAGCACCTTCGGGGCGCTGATCGTGCAGCATCCCGAAGAGCCGGCACTGGCCGAGGGTGGCCACATGAACACCGGCGAGATCTCCAGCCGGCTGGGCCTGTCCGGCATGTCGGCGCTGGCCGAGGTGATGATGGTCGAACGCGACCTGTTGCTGGTGGCGGCGACGCGCGGGCGCTATCACGCGGCGCATCTGTCGACCGGGGCGGCCGTGGCCGCGATCCGCCGGGCCAAGAGCCGCGGCCTGGATGTCACCTGCGACACCGCTCCGCATTACTTCGCGTTGAACGAAATGGCGATCGGCGACTATCGCACCTTTGCCAAGGTGCGGCCGCCGCTGCGTTCGGAAGACGACCGCCAGGCCATCGTCGAGGGGCTGCGCGACGGCACCATCGACATGATCGCCAGCGACCATTCGCCCCACGATCAGGATTCCAAGCGACTGCCCTTCGTGCAGGCCACCTTCGGCATCGTCGGGCTGGAAACACTGCTGCCGCTGACGCTGGAACTGGTGCATAACGGGCATCTGTCGCTGCTCGATGCGCTGGCGCTGGTGACCAGCCGCCCGGCGGCGCGCCTGGGCCTCAAGGCGGGGCGTCTGACCAAGGGAGGCGCCGCCGACCTGGTGCTGTTCGATCCGGACAAGCCCTGGCGCATCGACGAGGCCGCGTTTCGCAGCAAATCCAAGAATTCGCCCTTCGGCGGCCGGCCGGTACAGGGGCGCGTGCTGCGCACGGTGGTCGACGGGCGGACGATATTCAATGCCGACACGGCGCGAGAGGATTCATAAATGGATACCAGTTGGACGATCGAACCGGGTTCGGCGGCGGCGGCAATCCTGGTCGCCTATCTGATCGGGTCCATACCCTTCGGGCTGATCCTGACGCGGCTGGCCGGGGTCGGCGACATCCGCAACATCGGCTCGGGCAATATCGGCGCCACCAACGTGCTGCGCACCGGCCGCAAGGGTCTGGCGGCGGCGACACTGGCTCTGGATGCGGCCAAGGGCGCCATTGCCGTGCTCGGCGGCGGCTGGATCCTCGGCGCCGACGCAACCCTGCTGACCGCCGTGGCCGTTGTGGTCGGCCACATGTTTCCGGTCTGGCTGGGCTTCAAGGGCGGCAAGGGCGTGGCCACCGGCTGGGGTGCGCTGACGGCGCTCGCCTGGCCGGCCGGTCTTGTGGCGGTCGGCATCTGGATCCTGATGGCGGTGCTGTTCCGCTACTCGTCGCTGTCGGCGCTGGCCGCCTCGGCCTCCGCGCCGTTGCTGATCTGGATGTTTGCCGGCCCCCGCGCGGCGGTCGCGGCCCTCATCGTCGCCGTGCTGGTCTGGATCCGCCACGCGCCCAATATTCGGCGCCTGCTGAAGGGCGAGGAATCCCGGATCAATCTGCGCAAGAAGGGTTGAACCGGTGCGCGCGCCGGTCGATGCGGCGGACCGCCTGGCGCGGCTTCGCCTGATCCGCAGCGAGAATGTGGGCCCGATCACCTTTCGCGAACTGATCCGCCATTTCGGCAACGCGACCGCGGCGCTGGAGGCCCTGCCCAGCCTCGCTGCGCGGGGCGGCAAGCGCAAGATCACGATCTGCACCAAGGCGAAGGCCGAAGACGAGATCGCCACGCTGACCAAACTGGGCGGCCGTCATGTGTTTCAGGGAGAGAAGGCGTATCCCGCGGCCCTGGCCGCGGTCGAGGATGCGCCGCCGGTACTGCTGCTGATTGGCCACGCGCATCTGCTGGAGCGTCAGGCCGTCGCCGTGGTCGGCGCCCGCAACGCCTCGACCAACGGCCGCAGGCTGGCCCGGGATATCGCCGCCGGCCTGGCCGAGGCCGGGGTTCTGGTTGTCTCCGGGCTGGCCCGCGGGATCGACGCGGCGGTACACGAGGGCGCGCTCGCCGGTGGCACGGCGGCCATCGTGGCCGGCGGGCCGGACGTAATTTATCCGGAAGAAAACCGCGCGCTGCACGAATCGATCCGGGAGCAAGGCGCGATCCTGGCCGAGTCCGCGCCGGGCCTGGTGCCGCAGGCGCGCCATTTCCCGCGCCGCAACCGTATCATTTCCGGCATGGCGCTGGGCACCGTGGTGGTCGAGGCGGCAATCCGGTCGGGCTCGCTGATCACCGCCCGGCTGGCGAATGAACAGGGCCGCGAGGTGATGGCAATCCCCGGTTCGCCGCTCGATCCGCGCTGTCGCGGCACCAACGATCTGATCCGCAAAGGGGCGACGTTGGTGGAATCGGCCGCCGATGTGCTGGCCGCGATCGAGGCGATGCGCGGCACGGGCCCGGCCGAGCCGGCGGGTGGCGACTTTCGCGCATCGGACGAGGCAGCGTCACACGACGAATCCCTGCTGGACTCGGCGCGCCGCCGGGTCATCGAGGCGTTGGGGCCGGCGCCGGCGCCGGTCGACTCGATTATTCGCGACCTGCGGCTGCCAGCACAGCTTGTATGGACCGTGCTGCTGGAACTGGAGCTTGCCGGCCGCCTGGAACGCCAGCCCGGCAATATGGCGGCGTTGCTCGTCGAGGCGTCGTCCGGACACGACGACTGAACGATCTTTCGACGCTTTCTGTTGACAAGCAGCCCGCGCTTCCCAAGTCTCAGGGCCCAGCCCGCGCCGCAGGGGCGTGCCGGATTTGCGCGTTGCGCATACCGAAAACAGGAAAGAACCGGGCACCATTCATGGATGTCGTCGTCGTAGAATCGCCGGCCAAGGCAAAAACAATCAACAAATATCTTGGAAGCAATTTCAAGGTATTGGCCAGTTATGGCCATGTCCGGGACCTGCTCGCCAAGGATGGCGCCGTCGATCCCGACCACGAGTTCGCCATGTCCTGGGAGGTCGGCGAGAAGGCGCGCCGGCAGATCGACGAGTTGCGAAAGGCGCTCAAGGGTGCCGACCGGCTGATCCTCGCCACCGATCCGGATCGCGAGGGCGAAGCGATTTCCTGGCATGTGCGCGAGGTGCTGTCGGAAAAGGGCGCGCTGAAGGGAATGGACGTCAAGCGCGTCGTCTTCCACGAGATCACCAAGGGCGCGGTGACCGACGCGATGGCGCATCCGCGCGACATCGACATGGCGCTGGTCGACGCCTATCTGGCCCGCCGCGCGCTGGACTATCTGGTCGGCTTCAACCTGTCGCCGGTGTTGTGGCGCAAGCTGCCCGGCGCCAAATCGGCCGGCCGCGTGCAATCCGTGGCGCTGCGCCTGATCTGCGAGCGCGAATCCGAGATCGAGGCGTTCCGGTCGGAAGAATACTGGACGGTCGACACCGACTTCACCACGCCGTCCGGCGAACCGTTCACGGCGCGGCTGACGCATCTGGACGGTCGCAAGCTGGACCGCATGGATATCGGCACCGAGGCGGCCGCCAAGGCCGCTGTTGCCGCCATCCAGTCGCACGCCTACCGAATCGCGTCGATCGACCGGAAATCGGTGCGCCGCAACCCGTGGCCGCCCTTTACCACCTCGACCCTGCAGCAGGAGGCCAGCCGCAAGCTTCGCCTGGGCACCAGCCGCACCATGCAGCTCGCCCAGCGCCTGTACGAGGGCGTCGAGATCGGCGGCGAGACGGTCGGCCTGATCACCTATATGCGAACCGACAGCGTGACACTGAGCCAGGATGCGACGCATGCCAGCCGGGCGCTGATCGAGAAGGATTTCGGGGCGCGCTACCTGCCGGAAAAACCCCGCATTTACAAGACCAAGGCCAAGAACGCCCAAGAGGCGCACGAGGCCATCCGCCCCACCGACCTGTTCCGGCGTCCGCAGCAGGTTCGCGCCTATCTCGACGACGACCAGTTCCGCCTGTACGAGCTGATCTGGAAGCGCACAATCGCCTCGCAGATGGAAAGCGCGGTTGTCGACCAGGTCGCCATTGACCTCGCGGCGCCCGATAACACCGTCACGCTCCGCGCCAACGGCTCGGTCATCGCCTTCGACGGCTTCCTGAAGCTGTACCGCGAAGATATCGACGACGAGTCGGAAGGCAGTGGCGAGAACGGAGACCGCCGGCTGCCGGCGATGAAGGAAGGCGAAACGCCCGCCCTGACCGCGGTGAAGCCCGAGCAGCATTTTACCCAGCCGCCGCCGCGCTTCACCGAAGCCAGCCTGGTGAAAAATCTGGAGGAGCTGGGCATCGGCCGCCCGTCCACCTATGCCAGCATCGTGCGGCTGTTGCAGGATCGCGGATATGTGCGGCTGGAAAAGCGGCGTTTCATGCCGGAGGACAGCGGGCGGCTGGTCACCTCCTTCCTGACCGGGTTCTTCCGGCGCTATGTTGAATACGACTTCACCGCCGGCATGGAAGAGAAACTCGACGAGATATCGGCCGGGCGCGTCGACTGGAAGTCGGTGTTGCGCGATTTCTGGCTCGATTTCTCCAAGGCCGTCGATGGCACGAAGGAAGTCAGCTTCTCGCAGGTCGTCGACATGCTGGATTCTCATCTCGGCGCGCATTTCTTTCCCGCCGACGGGGGCGACGCGGAAATCGCGCGGCGCTGTCCATCCTGCGGCGCGGGCCGCCTGAACATCAAGGTCGGCAAGTTCGGCGCTTTCATCGGCTGCTCCGGCTATCCGGAATGCCGCTACACCCGCCAGTTGGGACTGGAAGGGGCAGGCGATGCGGAATCGGGGGATTCGGCCGCGGAAAATGCCGCCTTGCCGCGCGTCCTCGGGGTCGATCCGGAAAGCGGGCTGGAGGTCAGCTTGCGCAAGGGGCCCTATGGCGTCTACGCACAGTTGGGAGAGGCCGAAGCGCCGCCCCCGGTCGCCGAGGGCGAAAAGCCGAAGGGTCGAGGCCGCAAGAAATCCACCGCGCCAAAGCCGAAGCGCGCCTCGCTGCCGCGGGGCATGCTTCCCTCGTCGGTCGATCTGGACCGCGCCCTGGCGCTGCTGGCCCTGCCGCGCGACGTCGGGAAAAATCCCAATACCGGTGAGACGATCAGCGCCGGCATAGGCCGCTTCGGCCCCTATCTGAAGCACGGTATCAGCTATGTTTCGTTGAAGGGCGAGGACGATGTGCTGACCATCGGCCTCAACCGCGCCATGGAACTGGTCGAGGACGCGGCCACGAAACGGCCACCGGGCCGCGAGGTCGGTCCGCATCCGAAGGACGGCAAGCCAATTACCGCTGGAAAGGGACGCTTCGGCCCGTATGTCCGGCATGGCAAGATCTTTGCGTCCCTTCCCAGGGGCATGGAAATGGACGCGGTAACGCTGGAGCAGGCGGTGGACCTGATTGCCGCCAGGGCCGCCAGGGCGGGTAACGGCAAGGAGCCCAAGGGCAAGGCCGCAAAATCCGCGACCGCACCCAGGAAAGCCTCGGCGAAAAAGACCTCCACGAAAAAGACCGCCGCGAAAAAGACTGCCGCGAAAAAGCCGGCGACAAAAAAGAAGCCCGCCGGCGAAATAGCCCCGGCTGGCAAGACCGCAAAACGTGCCGCGAACGGCTAACAGCGTGACAAAACAGAGCAAAGCGAAGGCGAAAGATATTCCACGGCCCACAAAGGCCCAGATCGTCGCCTTCATCGATGAGAGCCCGACCCCGGTTGGCAAGCGGGAGATTGCGCGGGCCTTCCATCTGCAGGCCGCCGACCGGATCTGGCTGAAGGGCGTGCTGAAAGAGCTGGCCGAAGAGGGCAAGGTGGAACGCGGCCGCGGACGTCGCATGGCGTCCCCCGGCACCCTGCCGGAAGTCGCCGTCATTCAGGTGGTGAAGATCGACGCCGACGGCGAGGTGGTCTGCCGTCCGGTACGTGAATCCGAGGGCGAGATTCCAATCATCTATCTGCGTCCCGGTAGCCACCGCGGCGCAGCGCCGGGCGTGGGCGATCGTATCCTGGCGCGGCTGTCCCGCCTCGACGCCAACAGCTACGACGCTCGCCTGATTCGCGTTGTCGGCACCGGACCGACCAGACTGATCGGCGTCTTCGAGCCGCGGGAGTCCGGCGGAGTCATCCGGCCGACCGACCGGCGGCACAAGACCGAATACGTTGTCGGCAGCGCCGATATCGGCAAGGCGAGGCCGGGCGACCTGGTCAGCGCCGAAGTTCTCGACCAGCGCGGCTATGGAGCGCGGCGTGTTCGGGTGGTCGAGCGACTGGGCCGCATGGGCGACGCCTCGACCATCAGTCTGGTGGCAATTCACCAGAACGGCATCCCCACCGAATTTTCGCGCGATGCCTTGACCCAGGCCGAAGCGTCGCAGCCGGTCACGCTCGGAAAGCGCACGGATCTGCGGTCGGTGCCGCTGGTTACCATCGACGGTCCAGACGCCCGCGATTTCGACGATGCGGTATGGGCGGAGCCGGATGACGACCCGAAGAACGAAGGTGGCTGGCGCCTGCTGGTCGCCATCGCCGACGTATCCTGGTATGTGCGCCCGGCCGATGCGCTGGATCGAACCGCGCAAGAGCGGGGAAACTCGGTCTATTTCCCCGACCGCGTCGTGCCGATGCTGCCGGAAAAACTATCGAACGATCTGTGCTCGTTGCGACCCAACGAAGACCGCGCCTGCATGGCGGTCCAGATGTGGATCGATCGCGATGGCCAGTTGCTGCGCCATAAATTCCTGCGCGGCCTGATGCGTTCCGTGGCACGTTTGACCTATGAGCAGGTGCAGGCGGCGCGCGACGGCGCTCCGGACGACCTGACCGGGACATTGCTGGAACCGGTGATCGCACCCCTCTATGGCGCCTTCGCCGCCCTTGCCAGGGCCCGCGCGGCGCGCGGCACGCTGGAACTGGAAATCCCCGAACGCAAGGTGATACTGGGCGAGGATGGGCATATCGCCGAGATCGTGCCGCGCCAGCGCCTGGACAGCCACCGGCTGATCGAGGAATTCATGATCTGCGCCAATGTCGCCGCGGCGGAAGCGCTGGAGGCGAAGCGACGCCCGGCCATGTACCGCATCCACGAGCCGCCTCCGCTCGACAAGCTGGAAGCGCTGCGCCAGGCACTGGATGGGCTGGGCTACCGGCTGGACAAGGGACAAGGTGTCCGCCCGAGCATGTTTACCGGAATTCTGGCCAAGGCCGCCGGAACCGAAAGGGAGCAACTGGTCAGCGACCTTATCCTGCGCAGCCAGTCCCAGGCCAAATACAATCCGGAGAATCCGGGCCATTTCGGTCTGGCGCTGCGCCGCTACTGCCACTTCACCTCGCCGATCCGCCGCTACGCGGACCTGCTGGTGCACCGGTCGCTTATCGGCGGATACGGTTTGGGCCCGGGTGCGTTGAGCGAAGACGAGGTCGGGCGCTTCGCCGAAATCGGCGACCACATTTCAGCGACCGAACGGCGCGCGACCGTGGCCGAGCGCGACGCTATGGACCGCTATACCACCGTCTTCCTGTCCGAACGCGTCGGCGCCACCTTCCCGGCCCGGATCAGTGGCGTCACCCGCTTCGGCCTGTTCGTCACGCTGGACGGGATCGGTGCCGACGGGCTGGTGCCGGTTTCCACCCTGACATCGGATTATTACATCCACGACGAGGTGCATCACTGTCTGGTCGGCGAACGCACCGGCACGACCTTCACCCTCGCCGACCGCGTGACCGTGGAACTTGCCGAAGCCGACACGATTACCGGCGGCATGGTCTTCACCCTTGTCGAGGGCGGCAAACCAGGCCAGAGGCCGAAAGGCGGGGCGCGCCGCCGCTCTCCCGGAAAGCCATCCCGGGCCATGAGAAAGACAGGCGGTACGGGCGGCCGGCCGAAGCGCGGCCGCTCTTGAAATTCCCCCCGTGCGCGATATGAAAAGCAACGTGGACGAAGCACAGGCCGACCCCGCTGGAGGCCTTGCCTCGGTTCGTCTGGCGCTGAAATCGGAGCCGGCGAACCCGGACCATTGGATGCGTTACGTGACGGCCCTGGCGCGAGTCCGGCAGGTCGACATCACGCCACAACTGGCCGCGGAACTGGCTTTTTGCCTCGACCAACCGACGCTGGCGACGCCAGCGGTCAAATATTTCGCGATCCGGGCGTTTCTCAGCCTGTCATCCGTCTGCACATTTCCACTCTCGGAGGATGGGACGCGCCTATCGGGCTTCCCGGATAAGCTCGCCGCGCCCAAGCCGCGGCAATCCCTTCAGGAACTGTCTCATCCCCTCGTCACCCGGCTGTTGACCGCCGACCGCATCGTCAGCCGGGACATGGAGCTGTTCCTGGCGGCCCTGCGCCGGCATCTCCTGGAGGCATTCGCGCAAGGCGAAGCGGACCGCATCCTGTGGCCGCGGGCCCTGGATTTCCTCTGTGCCCTGGCGATTCAGTGTTTCGTCAACGAGTACGTCTATCTGGAGACGCCACAGGAAAAGGCATACTTGAAGTCCTTGATCCAGACAGTCGCTCGAAGCATCCAGGCGGGCTCACCCCCGCGCCCGGCATATGTCGCCCTGATCGGTGCCTACCGGCCGCTCCACGATCTGCCCTTCGCGCGATCTCTCAAGCGTGGCGGCACGGAACCCAACGCTTTGCTCTGGGCCCGGCTTCTGACCGCGCAGGTGGACGAGCCGGCCGCGGAATTGCGGATGGGCCAATCGATTGCCAGACTGACACCCATTCGCGACCGGATATCGCAAGCGGTCCGCCGACAATACGAGGAGAACCCGTATCCGCGTTGGGCCCATGCGGCGGCGCGCAAGCCCATGAATATCCGCGCCTGGATTACCGGCTTGGTATCCGCCGACGAAGCAAGGATACCGACATTGCCGGATTCTCCCGAGATATTGGTTGCCGGCTGCGGCACCGGCCGCGAGCCGATCGAACTGGCGCTTGCCCTTCCCGCGGCGCGGATCACGGCGGTCGACCTCAGCCTCGCATCGCTGTCCTACGCGGCCCGCAAGGCAAGGGGCCTGAAGATCGGCAATCTGAAATTCGGCCAAGGGGATCTGCTGGAATTGCAATCCCTGGGGCGGCAATTCGATATGATCTCGTGTTCCGGCGTTCTCCACCACATGGACGATCCGTCGAGCGGATTACGGTCTCTGGTCACCTGCCTGAAACCCGGCGGAATCATGCATCTGGCACTCTACAGCGAGCGCGCCCGGCAATTCATCTCGACTGCGCAGTCCTTTGCCAGCGAACGGAGCCATCCGGCCGGTCCCGACGGAATACGGCAAGCCCGGTTCCAACTGATGGATCTGC
>JAHELM010000307.1 GCA_024644185.1 Rhodospirillales bacterium
CCAAGCTGGCGGCTGAACCAGCCGGCGATGGCGGCATCGTAGGCCCCGGTATGTGCATAGGCCTTGGCCGCCAGACGGCGGCGCAGCGCCGGCGTGGTCCCGCCGCCCCCGGCGGTCATGTCGTCCATCACGGCGCGGTAATCCTCCGGCCCGGTGACGACGGTAACGAATTCATGGTTCTTGGCGGCGCCGCGGATCAGCGAGGGCCCGCCGATATCGATGTTCTCGATGCAGGCCTCGAACCCGGCGCCCCGCGCCACCGTGGCCTCGAACGGATAGAGATTCACCACCACCAGATCGATGGGGGCGATGCCGTGCGTCGTCATCGCCCGCCTGTGCCGGTCGTCGTCGCGCCGGGCCAGGATGCCGCCATGGATCGCCGGGTGCAGGGTCTTGACCCGCCCGTCCATGATTTCCGGGAAGCCGGTATGGTCGGACACCTCGGTCACCGCGATCCCGGCGTCGCGCAGCGCCTTCGCCGAGCCGCCCGTCGACAGGATGGCGACGCCGCCTTCAGCCAGGAAGCGGGCGAAATCCACAAGCCCCGATTTGTCGGAAACGGAAATCAGGGCACGGACGATCTTCTCTTCGGACATGGGGTCCCCCGCTGGATCGGCGAAGCGCCGGACCGGCCGGGCGGCGCCGCGAAACCTGCCGGTTTCATAGAACCTGCACGGCTGTCTGGCAAGGCCCCGTTGCCGGCCTGCAGGCCGGGTTCAGCCGCGGCGGGTCTCGCGCCGGAACGCCCACTTGACGGTGGTCTCGCCGCCGTTGGTGAGGCCGGGGACGACGATCTGAAGCGTTCGTTTCGGTTTCGCACCGTTTTCGAAATAAACGCTCTCCTCCAGCGTCACGGGCTGCGTGCAGCGCAGCCGCCAGCCGCCGCCGCGCGGCAGTCTCAGCAACACCGACCGGCCGTTCTGGAGGATCGAGGCGGTGACCGAGGGGTGCAGGTGAAAGCGCAGCCTGAAGGGAATTCCGGCGCGGCTGGACAGCGAATCCTCGCCGCGCAGGTCGTCGCCGCCGGCCGCCAGATAGAGGCGGCGCCGATGCACGATGCCGTCCGACCGCGCATAGCCGTCATGCACCATGTTGATCAGAACCGCGCCCTCGGCGGCATCCCGGTCGCTCTTCACGATCGCCCGCCGGTGGCCGAGATTGCCGCCGGCCAGCACCTCGCTGGAATTGCGCTCGTTCACCACGGCGGTCGAATGCGCCGCCGTGGCGCGCTGCGCCTGTCGCCATGCCGGGGCGCCGCCGCCGGCGCCGCAATTGACGATCATGCGGTCCCGGCCCACGCTCATCTCGAAACTCAAGGCCCCGGCATGGGCGCCCTGGTCGAAGGGCGGCGGCGGCGGCGATCCGGCATCGGCGAGGATCAGCGTGCCGCCGGCCGCCAGGCGCTCGAAGCCGGTGGCCGGGGCGCGCGATGCCGCCCGCCCGCGCGGACTGGCCTGGTCCAGCACCGCCTCGATCTCCGCCGCGTCGCCGCCGCCGCTCCCGTTGAAATGCGCCAGCCGGCCATCGCCATGCCGCAGATAGCGCAGCATCGGTCCCATGCGGTCGATGGCCTGCTGGATCGGCTCGGGAACCTCGCGCTGGCCGCCGGCCAGGGCGGCGCGGATCTCCACCAGGTCGCGCAAGACCGCCAGCATCAGCGCCGGATTGCGCTCCACATGTCCGCCATCGGGCAGGATCTGCTCCTCGATTTCGCGGTGCAGCCGGGCCAGCGCGCGATCCAGCATGTCGTCGCGGCCAAAGCCCAGCGCGCCGCAAACCAGGCCCTTCAGCGCTGCAATCCGGGCCGCTCCGACGGTCTCCAGCGTCAGCACGCGGTCGAGGTGGCAGAGCTGCGCCGCCAGCGCGCGCGACAGCGCGCGGCGAAAGGAATCCTCGCCGCTGGCGAAAAACGTGTCGTAATGGGTCAACCAGGAAAAAATGCGCCGGCTGAGGATATCGCCGCGCCAGGCCGGCATCGACCAGCGCCGGTTCCGCGCCATCCAGTCCTGGGTAAGCCGGCGCGCCGCCAGCCTCGCCTCGTCGCCGCCCAGCGCGCGCAGGTCGCGCAGCCCGGCAAAATCGTCGGCGATCGCCGCTCCCGGCCGCCCGCTGGCCAGCGCCTCGCCCAGAACCGGATCGCCCGGCCACGGATCGACCGGCGCGAAGCGAATTGCCGGACCCCGGCGGTCGAGCAGTGTCAGCGCATAGAGCGGGCTGGAAAAAAGGACGGCGGCGGCCCGCCTTGCATGGGCCGTGAGAGCTCGCCGCCACTGCGCCGGCAGCCCGGCCATGGCCTCACGCCGAACCGCGCAGCCGGCGGATATTCGACCCGTAGGCCGTCGGCCCGCCGGTGAAGGTGGCGGTGCCGGCAACCAGAACGTCCGCCCCGGCTGCAATCGCCCTCGGCGCCGTTTCGAAATTGATGCCGCCGTCGATTTCCAGGTCGATCCTGCGCCCGGTCGCATCGATGCGGCGGCGCAGCTCGGCCACCTTGGCCAGCTGGGATTCGATGAAGGTCTGGCCGCCGAAGCCGGGATTGACGCTCATCACCAGCACCAGATCGACGTCGTCCAGAAGATATTCGACGGCCGAAGCCGGGGTCGACGGATTCAGCGAAATTCCGGGCTTCTTGCCGAGGCTGCGGATCAGCTGGATGGTCCGGTGCACATGCGGCGTCGCCTCCACATGCACGGTGATGATGTCGGCGCCGGCCTGGGCGAAGGCCTCGATGAAGGGGTCGACCGGCGCGATCATCAGATGCACGTCGAACACCTTGTCGCTGTGCTTGCGCAGGGCCTTCACCACGCCGGGGCCGATGGTCAGGTTGGGCACGAAATGCCCGTCCATCACATCGATATGCACATATTCGGCCCCGGCGGCGCCGATGGCGCGCACCTCTTCGCCCAGACTGGCGAAATCGGCCGACAGGATCGAGGGGGCGATGCGGATTGGTTGCTGCATGGTCTTTTTCCTAGAGACTTTCCCCGATTCGCGCAAGCGGTGAGCCGCAACGACGAGTCGTCACCAAGGCCCCGCGCGGCGCTCCCGATCAGGCGGTCCGGCGCAGGCGGGCGGCGAAGAAGCCGTCGATGCCGCCGCGTTCCGCCCAGTGGCAGGGCAGGGTCCGCAGGTCGCCGGCGGGGGTAATGGCTTCGGCCAGCCCGGCAAGTTCGTCCGGGCGCAGGGGGTCGCGGGCAACCGGCGCCCCGCCGGCGATCAGGGCGGCGATGCGCTGCTCGCCTTCCTCCGGCTGTATCGAACAGGTGGCGTAGACGACCAGCCCGCCCGGCCGGACGATGTCGACGGCTTTCGCCAGAAGGCGGTTCTGCAGCGCCGCCAGGCGGACGATATCGTCCGGCGTCTTGTTCCAGCCGATGTCGGGATGGCGGCGCAGCGTGCCGGTGGCCGAGCAGGGCGCGTCCAGCAGCACCGCGTCGAAGGATTCGTCGGGCGTCCACTTCGCCGCGTCGGCGGTCACCGTTTCGGCGTGCAGGTCGAGCCGCGCGAGGTTCTCGCGAACCCGCGCCAGACGCCGTTCGGAAATGTCGACCGCCGTCACAAGCGCCCCGGCGGCGGCCAGCTGCGCCGTCTTGCCGCCGGGCGCGGCGCAGAGATCGGCGACGCGCCGGCCGGCGATATCGCCCAGCAGCAGCGCCGGCAGGGCGGCGGCCGCGTCCTGTACCCACCAGGCACCCTCGGCGAAGCCGGGCAGGGCGGTGACATCGCCACCGGTCGCCCGGCGCAGCGTGCCGGTGGGCAGGATTTCCGCCTCCAGCCGTCCGGCCCAGTCCGCCGCCGTCGCCCGATCCCTCGGCGTGATGTCCAGCGGCGCCTCGCGCAGATTGGCGCGGGCAATGGCGCCGGCGGTTTCCACGCCATGGGCGCCGCTCCAGCTTTTCCACAGCCAGGCGGGGACGTTCAAATGGTCCGGATCGTCGGCCGGCAGCGGGCCCGCCTCATCGACGCGGCGCAGCACGGCATTGACCAGGCCCTTCAGGCCCGCCTCGCCGCGCACCGCGGTCAGCTCGACCGCGGTGTTGACCACCGCATGCGGTTTCATGCCCAG
>JAHELM010000308.1 GCA_024644185.1 Rhodospirillales bacterium
GCATGGCTGAACGTCGCCCTGCCGATACCCTGCGGCCAGACGATCAGTCAGCCGGAAGTGGTCGCCCGGATGACCGAGGCCTTGCAGGTGAATGACCGCATGAAGGTGCTGGAGATCGGCACCGGATCTGGCTACCAGACGGCGGTGCTGTCCTATCTGTGCCGGCGCGTCTACACGATCGAGCGGCATCGGGAATTGCTGCGCGAGGCGGAGGGCCGGCTGGATGCGCTGCGCCGTCGCAACGTAACGACGCGGCCGGGTGACGGTTCGCGCGGCTGGCCGGAACAGGCCCCGTTCGAGCGCATCCTGGTGACCGCGGCGGCAATCGATATACCGCCGAAACTGACCGAGCAGCTTGCCCCGGGCGGGATCATGGTGGTGCCGATCGGCGACGACCCGCAGAATCAGCGTATCGTCCGCATCCGCCGCGACGAAGGCGGGCTGGATATCGCCGACCTGGGACCGGTCAAATTCGTGCCACTGGTTGCCGGCGAGGCGGCGGTGCGCAAGACCGGCGGCTGATTGTTTTCCGGCGCGCCCCGACCCTGTATAGTTGCCGCATGATTCGGTCGGCTCGCAAATCCCTGTCCTTCCTTGCCGCGTTCGGGCTTTCCCTGGCTATGGCCGGGTGCGGCTATTACGACCGAAGCGGCGAGGGGCTGTTTTCGCGATCCGATTCGCCGGTTGGCGGCACGGCGTCGGCACCGGTCGAGACCCGAATTCCCGCGCCCGCCGACGGAATGCATACGGTCGCGCGCGGCAACACGGTCTATGCCGTATCGCGGATCTATGGCGTGCCGGTCCGTGCGATCATCGAGGCCAATGGGCTGCAGCCGCCCTATCTGTTGCGGGTCGGCGACCGGCTGCGGATTCCCTCGCCGCGCATGCACAACGTGGCCAAGGGCGATACCGTGTACAGCATCTCGCGGCGCTACGACGTGCCAATGAACGAATTGATGCGGGCGAACGGTATCGCGCCGCCCTACAAGATCGTTATCGGACAGCAGCTGAGCATCCCGACGGCGTCGAATGCGCCCCCCGGGGGCGATCCCGATGCCGTGCAGCAGGAAGAGCTGGCATCCGATTCGCCGCCGCCCCAGGACGCGGTTGCCGTTGCGCCGGTGACCGCCCCGCCCGTGAACGTGGCCGCGCCGCCCGCGGCTGCCCCGCCAAAGGCCAGCCCGGCCCAGATTGCTGCCCTGCCAAACCCGGCGCCGCGCGCCGGCAAGACCTTTCAGTGGCCGGTGCGTGGCAAGATCGTGCTGGGCTACGGCCGGCAGTCGGGCGGCAGCCATAATGACGGAATCAATATCGCGGCGGCGCGCGGCACCAGCGTCGTGGCTGCCGAGAACGGTGTCGTCGCCTATGCCGGGAATGAGTTGCGGGGCTTCGGGAATCTGCTGCTGATCAAGCACGCCGACGGCTATATGACGGCCTATGCGCACAATGCCGAACTTCTGGTCGCGCGCGGGCAGACGGTGCGCAAGGGTCAGGCTATTGCCCGCGTCGGCAGTACCGGCAGCGTGGCGACGCCGCAGCTGCATTTCGAGATCCGCAAGGGCCGCAAGGCGGTCGACCCGGCGCAATACCTGCCGCGCCAGACGGCGACGGCGAACTGACCCCTTACTCGCGCTCCGCGAGGCGCTGGCCGAGACGGCCGGCAAGATCCTGGATGTACTGCCAGGCAACGCGCCCGGACCGCGAGCCGCGGGTCATCGACCATTCAACCGCTTCTGCCCGCCACTGCGCCTCGCCGACCTTCAGGCGGTAATGGGCCACATAGCCGGCGATCATGGCGAAGAAGGTTTCCTGGTCACAGTTATGGAAACCCAGCCACAGGCCGAAGCGATCGGACAGCGAGACCTTTTCCTCGGTTGCCTCGGACGGGTTTATCGCCGTCGAACGCTCGTTGTCGATCATGTCGCGCGGCATCAGGTGCCGGCGGTTCGAGGTGGCGTAGAAGATAACGTTGTCGGGTCGTCCCTCAATACCGCCCTCCAGCACGGCTTTCAACGACTTGTAGCTGGTGTCGGCGCTGTCGTCGAAAGACAGGTCGTCGCAGAACAGGATGCAGCGCCGCCCGCCGTCACGCAGGATCTGCAACAGACGCGGCAGCGAGCCGATATCCTCGCGATGGATTTCCACCAGCGCCAGCGCATGCGGCGTCGCGCGGTTGACCTCGGCATGGACCGCCTTGACCAGCGAGCTCTTGCCGCTGCCGCGCGCCCCCCACAGCAGCGCATTGTTGGCCGGCAGGGCGCTGGCGAAGCGCCGGGTGTTGTCGAGCAACAGGTCGGCCTGATGGTCGATCCCCTTCAGCAGCCCGAACGCCACGCGGTTGACCGACGGGACGGGCTCGAGCCGGTCGAAATCCGCATGCCAGACGAAAGCGTCGGTGGCATCCAGGTCGGATTGCGGCGCGGCCGCCGGGGCCAGTCGGTCCAGGGTGTCGGCGATACGTCGCAGAAGGTCGTTGTCGATGGTCATTTTGTTCCGTTCGGCCGGTTTTGTGTCGGTCGCATATGGCGCGGAAGCTATCACAAGGGCCAGTCGCGTCAAACACGTGCGCATAGCGCTGCGACTCCCGTTTGCATTCCGGGCCGAGGTCGGTATAGTCCGGCGGTTCGCCCGGCGCCGCCGCCGGGCGGAAATCGTATTACAAGGGAGTTATCGATGTTCATTTCCTCCGCTTGGGCACAAACCGCGGGAGGCGCCGGCGGCGCCAGCGAAATGTTCGGCGCGATCATGCCGCTGGTTCTGATCTTTGCCGTATTCTATTTCCTGCTGATCCGTCCGCAGCAGAAGAAGGCCAAGGAACATCGCGAAGCTGTTGCCGCGGTGCGGCGGGGCGACAAGGTCATCACCGGCGGCGGTATTGTCGGCACCATTGCGCGCGTCGACGAGGGCAGCGACGAAGTCCTGGTTGAGATCGCGGAGGGTGTGAAGGTTCGCATCAAGCGTGGAACGCTGATGGACATCGTGAGCAGAACCGAGCCGGCCAAGCCCGCGGCAAACGATACCGCAAAGACCAAGTAGGCCGAACGAGGGCGTCGCCATCATGTTGCAGTTTCCGACCTGGAAGAGAATCCTCGTCGCCGTCATTTGCGCGCTCGGCGTGCTTTACGCGGTGCCCAATTTGCTCGACACGGACACGGCGGCGAAATTCGAGGCCTGGACACCGTCCTGGGGCCCCGGACGCCAAGTCAATCTTGGCCTGGATCTGCGCGGCGGCGCCTATCTTCTGCTTGAGGTCGAGACCGACATCGTGGTCAGGGAACGACTGGAGGCGGTCGTCGACACCGTGCGCGGCACCTTGAACGACAGCAAGATCGGCTACAAGCCGCCGCCGCATGTCGTCGGCCGCGATGCGGTTTCCTTCGCCATCCTTGACGCGGCGCGGACCGAGGAAGTGCGCCGGCTGCTTGGCGCCGTCGATTCCGGATTGGCGATCGAGGCCGGTGAGGGCGGGGCCTTCACCTTGAAACTGAACGAAACCGAAATCGCGCAGATGCGCCGCAGCGCGCTGCAGCAGTCGATCGAGATCGTGCGCCGGCGTATCGACGAGACCGGAACGAAGGAACCGCTGATCCAGCGTCAGGGCGACGACCGAATTCTCCTGCAGCTTCCCGGCGAGGACAATCCGGACCGCGTGAAGGAACTGATCGGCCAGACGGCGAAACTGACCTTTCGCTTTGTCGACGATTCCGTCCCGGTCGAGGAGGCCCTGAAGGGCAAGATTCCGCCCGGTTCCGAGCTGCTGCCCAGCACCGAGCGCTATGCGTCGCATTATCTGGTCAAGAAACGGGTCATGGTCAGCGGCGAAAATCTGGTCGACGCGCAGCCCAGTTTCGACGAAAACAGCCAACCCGCCGTCAGCTTCCGTTTCGACACCCTGGGCGCGCGCAAGTTCGGCAAGGCGACACAGGAAAACGTTGGCAAACTGTTCGCCATCGTGCTGGACAACAAGGTAATCAGCGCACCGCGCATTCGCACCGCGATCCTCGGCGGATCGGGCATCATCACCGGCAGTTTTACGACGGAATCGGCACGAGACCTGGCG
>JAHELM010000309.1 GCA_024644185.1 Rhodospirillales bacterium
CCCGGGCCACTGGAAGACATCGTGAGCGCGGCATCGGCCCAAAGCCCGGAGAATCCTAAGTCGCCGCGATCTTGATGACCGGTTCCATCCCGGAAAATATCGCGTCCGAGAGATGACATTTGATCTGATGGCCGCTTGCGAGGCTGCGCGTCGGCGGCACCTCCCGGTCGCAAAGATTCTCCGGAACCTGGGATTTCCAGCGACAACGGGTCTGGAACGGGCAGCCCGGCGGCGGATTCATCGCCGAGGGAATATCGCCTTCAAGTACGATCCGGTTGCGCGTCACGCGGGTATCGGCAATAGGCACGGCCGACAACAGGGCCTCGGTATAGGGATGGTAGGGGGGTGAAAACACCTGATCCGTCGTCCCCAGCTCGACCACATGGCCCAGATACATCACCATCACCCGGTCGCTCAGATAGCGCACGATGGAAAGATCGTGGCTGATGAACAGCAGCGTGGTCTTGTTCTTGCGCTGGATTTCCATCAACAGGTCGGTCACCGCCGCCTGCACCGATACGTCAAGCGCCGAAACGGGTTCGTCGGCAACCACGATTCCGGCGCCACCGGCAAAGGCGCGCGCAATTCCAACGCGCTGTTTCTGCCCGCCCGAGAGCTGTCGCGGCACGCGGCTGGCAAATATGCGAGGCAGCTTCACGAGGTCCAGCAATTCCAGCATTCGCGCCTCGCGCTCGGCGTCCGACGCACCTTCGCCAAAAATTTCCAGCGCCCGGATGATCTGGCGCCCCACGGTCATCGAAGGATTCAATGTATCGAAGGGGTTCTGGAACACCATCTGCACGGAAGACACCGTGTGGGTGTTGCGTTTTTCAATCGGCGTATCCTGGATATCCTGATCGAAAAGCAGAATCTTGCCGGAGGTCGCGGTCTCCAGCCCCATCAGAACCTTGGCAAAGGTGGATTTGCCGCAGCCACTTTCGCCGACGATGGCAAGCGTCTCGCCCTCATGCGCCTCGAAACTCAGCGTCTCGATGGCCTTTACAACTTTGGTCGAGGCGCCGCCGAAAAGCGAATTGGCCGAAACTTCGTAATACTTGCGCAGATCCTGCATCCGCAGCACGACAGGCCCGATAGGCATCTTCTCGAATGTCTGGCGGGCCGCGGGCGGCAATGCCCAGTCGATTTCGCCAAAGCGCAGGCAGCGGCTTTCGTGCCGGTCGTCGCCCGCCACCGGCGCCACCGGAATATCGGCGGCATCGCAGCGCCCCGCGACGAAGTAATCGCAGCGCGGGCCGAAATTGCAGCCCCGCGGGCGCTCATGGGGTAGCGGGAAGTTGCCCGGAATGGCAACCAGGGGCGAGTCGTTCTTGTCGGCGCCCGGCAGCGGTATCGAGCGGAACAGCGCCTGGGTATAGGGGTGGCGCATCTTGTCGAACACCTCGACGACATTGCCCGATTCCACCGCTTCGCCGGCATACATCACGCAAAGCCTGTCGCAGACATCCAGAATAAGGCCGAGATTGTGGCTGATGAACAGCATCGAGGTGCCGTATTTCTTGCCCAGATCCTTGACCAGGTCGACGATACCCGCCTCCACCGTCACGTCGAGTGCGGTTGTCGGTTCGTCGAGGATCAACAGCGCCGGTTTCGACATCAGCGCCATGGCGATGACAATGCGCTGTTGCTGGCCGCCCGAAAGCTGGTGCGGATAGGCCTGGAGAATACGGTCGGGATCGGGCAGGCGGACATCCTCCACGATCTGGCGGGCCAGAAACCAGGCTTCCGCCTTTCCCAGGCCCTCATGGATCATCGGCACTTCGGCCAACTGTGCGCCGACTTTCATCGCCGGGTTCAGCGAAGCCATCGGTTCCTGGTAGATCATCGCTATTTCCGAGCCGCGGATCTGACGCAGTTCCTCATCGGACATGCGGCAAAGATCGCGACCCTTGAATTTGATCGACCCGCCGGTGATGCGGCCGTTGCGTCCCAGATCCTGCATCACCCCCAGCGCCACGGTCGACTTGCCGCATCCGGATTCGCCGACCAGCCCCATAGCCTCGCCGGGCATCACGGTGCAGGAGAAATCGATAACCGCCGGAAT
Organism: Rhodospirillales bacterium; assembly: GCA_024644185.1. Classification (GTDB taxonomy): domain Bacteria; phylum Pseudomonadota; class Alphaproteobacteria; order UBA8366; family JADFVY01; genus JAHELM01. The sequence continues at coordinate 2,063 of JAHELM010000309.1, forward strand.
ATCGAAAAATCGCGAGGAAAAACCAATCGAAAGGTTTTCGATCTCCAGGACCGGGCCATCGTAGGGCGGTTTGGTTGCGGCCATATCCATCAATCCCTCAGGCTTTCCTCGCGCAGGCCATCCGCCAGAAGATTCAGCCCCAGCACCAGGCTCATCAGCGCCAGAGCCGGCACCAGCGCGGGGTGGGCGTAGATCGACAACAGCTTGCGACCGGCATTGATGGTCGATCCCCAGTCAGGGCTTTCCGGCGAGACACCGAGGCCGAAGAACCCGAGCGTTCCCAGCAGGATGGTCGTGTAGCCGATGCGCAAGCAGAAATCGACGATCAGCGGCCCGCGGGCATTGGGCAAAATCTCCCACAGCATGATGTACCAGGGACTTTCACCGCGGGTCTGGCCCGCCGCCACATAGTCTCGCGACTTGAGGTCCATCACAAGGCCGCGCACGATGCGGAACACGGTGGGGGCGTTGACGAAGACCACCGAGACGAAGACGTTCAGCAGGTTCGGATCCATCGCGAACACGCCCAGCGGGTCGGCGTTGAAGGCCAGGCCGGAATAGGCCCAGAGGCCGATCGCAAGCGTAACGCCGACATAGAGATTACGCCGGCGCGGGTCGGTGAAATACCGGCTGTTGAACAGGACGGTCAGAAAGATCACCGGGAACAGGAACAGCACCGCCGCCAGATAGGTGGGAATGCCGGTGACCCGGATTTCCGGGGTGACCAGAAGATAGAACAGCAAGATCACCGGGAAAGCGAGAACGAGGTTGGCCAGGAACGACAGGAAGGTATCCAGCCTGCCGCCGAAATACCCCGCGGGCAGGCCCAGCGTGATCCCCATCATGAAGGCGAAGATCGTGGCGGCGGGCGCAATGGCCAGCACCCTGCGCGCGCCCATCGCCATCCGGCTGAACACGTCGCGCGCCAGCGCATCGCCCCCCAGCAGGTAGTACGAATAACCGGCCGCACCGTCGCTGAGCGGCGTGCCCGGCCCGACATTCTTCATCCCCGAGACCTGGCCCAGCGGATCATGGGTTATGATCAGGTCGGCAAAGATGGCGGTAAAGATCCAGAACATCACGAGATACCAGCCGACCATGCCCACCGGGCTGTCATGCAGCCGTCCGTAAAGCCCCGCATGGCGCTTGAAACGGATCGACACGGCGAACAGGATCGCCAGCGCAATCCACACCGGCGTGAACTGGATGCCCATCCGCAGAAAAATCTGGCCCCAGGAGAGCGCGTCCATCAGCGGTTCCTCACGACATTCGGATGCGGGGGTTCAAATAGACATAGCCGATATCGGATATCAGCTGCGTCGCCAGAACCACGAAGACCGCCACCACTGAACAGCCCAGAAGCAACTCGATATCGTTGTTTCCGGCCGCTTGCACCAGTGTCCAGCCGAAACCTTTGTAATTGAACAGCGTCTCGACAATAACGACGCCGTTCAGCAGCCAGGGGACCTGAAGCATGATGACCGTAAAAGGTGCGATCAGCGCATTACGCAGCGCGTGACGAAGCACGACATTGGCAAAACTGACGCCCTTGAGGCGCGCGGTGCGGATATATTGCGCCGTCATGACCTCGGCCATCGAGGCCCGCGTCATTCGGGCGATATAGCCCGTGCCGTAAAGCGCGATGGTCATTACCGGCAGGGCAAAATTCCAGAAGGTAATCTTGTCCATGGCGCTGGTGGCGGTGCCCTTGAACAGCGTTTTTTCGGCAATCCAGCCCCATTCGTGCAAAAGCGGCGACAGGCCGATGGTTGAGGACGACAAGAGCACGATCAGCACCACACCCGATACATATTCCGGCGTCGCGGTCGAACCGATCGACAGGATCGATAGCGTGCGATCGGTGCGCGAGCCCTCGCGCATCCCGGCCAGGACGCCCATCAGCAGGGCGGCAGGCACCATCACCAGCATGACGCTCATCATCAGCCAGCCCGTGGTGCCCAGCCGGGTCAGCACGATGG
>JAHELM010000310.1 GCA_024644185.1 Rhodospirillales bacterium
GGTCGATGTAGGCCTGCGCCTCGGCACGGCCCACCCCGAGCTGCTTGGCCAGCCCGAAGGCCGACATGCCGTAGATCAGGCCGAAGTTGATCGCCTTGGCGCTGCGGCGCTGGTCGTCGGTGACCTGGTCGAAGGCCACGCCGAAGACCTCGGCCGCCGTGGCGCGGTGCACGTCCAGGCCGTGCGTGAAGGCATCGAGCAGGCCGCGGTCGCCCGAGAGGTGCGCCATGATGCGCAGCTCGATCTGGGAGTAATCGGCGGCCAGCACCCGGTGGCCGGGCGGCGCGATGAAGGCCTGGCGGATGCGCCGCCCTTCGGCGGTGCGCACCGGGATGTTCTGCAGGTTCGGATCGGTCGAGGACAGCCGCCCGGTGGCCGCGCCGGCCATCATGAACGAGGTATGCACCCGGCCGGTCCGCGGGTCGATCTGTTCGACCAGCGCGTCGGCATAGGTGCTTTTCAGCTTGGCGAGCTGGCGCCAGTCCAGCACCCGCGCCGGCAGATCGTGGCCCTGGGCCGCCAGATCCTCCAGCACCTCGGCGCCGGTGGCATAGGCGCCGGTCTTGCCCTTCTTGCCGCCGCCCAGGCCCATGCGGTCGAACAGGATCTCGCCAAGCTGCTTGGGCGAGGCGATGTTGAAGCTTTCGCCGGTCAGCTTGTAGATCTCGTCCTCAAGCCCCGCCATGCGCTGGGTGAAGTCGCGGCTCAGCGCCCGCAACGCCTCCGGATCGACACGCACGCCGGCGCGCTCCATGGCGGCGATAACCGGGATCAGCGGCCGCTCGATGGTCTCGTAGACGGTGACCATGCTCTCGGCCAGCAGGCGGGGTTTCAGCACCCGATGCAGGCGCAGCGTCACCTCCGCATCCTCGGCGGCGTAGTCGCGCGCCTGGTCCAGCGGCACCAGATCGAAGGTCACCCGCGCCTTGCCCGCGCCGGCCACGTCCTTGAACTTGATGGTGTCGTGGCCGAGATGAAGCTCCGCCAGCTCGTCCATGCCGTGGCCGTGCGCGCCGCCGTCCAGCACATAGGACAGCAGCATGGTGTCGTCGACCGGCGCGACGGCGACACCGTATTTCGACAGCACCAGCGAATCGTACTTGATGTTCTGGCCGATCTTCAGGATGCCCGGGTCTTCCAGCATCGGCTTCAGCAGCGCGATCGCCCGCTCCAGCGCAATCTGCTTCGGCGCCTCGCGGTCGCCGCCGCTGTCGCCGAAATCCAGCGCGCCCTGGGCCGCCGCGCCCCGGTGTCCCAGCGGGATATAGCAGGCGCGCCCCGGCTCGACGCAGAGCGACACGCCGACCAGCTCGGCCCGCATGGCATCCAGCGAGGTGGTCTCGGTATCGACCGCCACCGCGCCGGCGGCGCTCGCCTCGGCGATCCAGGCGGCCAGCGCCGCCTCGTCCTGCACCAGTTCATAGGTGGCGGGCGCCGGTGCCATGCGCGGGACCGCCGCGTCACGCGCCGCTCCCTTGTTCCCATTCGCCAGATGCGCCGCCTCGACCCGCGCGATCGTCGACTTGAAGCCCTGTTCGGCCAGGAAGGCGATCAGCGTATCGTGGTCGGGCGCGCGCTTGGCAAAGCTCTCCAGCGGCCGCTCCACCGGCACGTCATCCTTCAGCCGCACGAGCTGGCGCGAGATGCGGGCCATGTCGGCCTTCTCGACCAGGGCCTCGCGGCGCTTCGGCTGCCTGATCTCGCCGGCGCGTGCCAGCAGCGTGTCCAGATCGCCGTATTCCACGATCAACTGCGCCGCCGTCTTGATGCCGATGCCCGGTATGCCGGGTACGTTGTCGGAGGAATCGCCGGCCAGCGACTGCACGTCGACCACGCGGTCGGGGCCGACGCCGAATTTCTCGACCACCTCGGCCGGGCCTATGACCCTGTTCTTCATCGCGTCCAGCATGGTCACGCGGTCGGAAACCAGCTGCATCAGGTCCTTGTCCGACGACACCACCGTGACCTCGGCGCCGGCCGCTACGGCCAGTTTCGCATAGGTGGCGATCAGGTCGTCGGCCTCATAGCCCTCCATCTCGACGGCCGGCAGGTTGAACGCCTCCACCGCCTTGCGGATCAGCGCGAATTGCGGAATCAGGTCCTCCGGCGCGTCCGGCCGGTGCGCCTTGTATTCGGGGTAGATGTCGTTGCGGAAATTCTTGCGCGCGGCATCGAAGACGATGGCGATGTGGTCGGCATCGGTCTCGCTCAGCAGCTTGGTCAGCATGGCGACGAAGCCATAGACGGCATTGACCGGCGTGCCGTCCGGCCGGGTCATCGGCGGCAGCGCATGAAAGGCCCGGAAGATGAAGCCGGAGCCGTCGACCAGATAGACGTGCTTGGGAGGCGGCGAATCGCTCATGCCGGCAACATGCCGGAACGGCGGCTGTGCGGCAAGCTCAGTGGCCGCCCGCCGCCGCCCTTGCGCCGGCCTTCAGCACGAAGCGCCGGCCGCAGTACGGGCAATCGATCTCGCGCTTGCCGCCCATGTTCAGGAACACGCGCGGATGGCCCAGCGGCCCTTCGCCGCCGTCGCAGGCGACGCGGGTTTCCGTTGTTTCGACGATCTCGACCGGCTGCATGGTACTTGTCCTCCGCGACTGCGAACGCTATCTCCGTCCCGTGGGGCTGTTGACCGCCGGGACCGCCGGATGATACCCAAAGCCGCCCGGTAATCAACCGCCGTCGATGGCGGTTTCCTTCTTCGCAACCGAATGGCGGCCCTGGCCGCGAAAGCCGATGACCCAGAACCTGCCCGATTATGCCGTCGAAGTGCGTGGCCTGACCAAGATGTACCGGCCGTCGAAGGGGCGCGCGCCGTCGCGTCCCGCCCTCGGCTCGGTGGATCTGGCGATTCCGCGCGGCTCGCTGTTCGGCCTGCTGGGGCCGAACGGGGCCGGCAAGTCGACGCTGATCAACATTCTGGCCGGGCTGGTGGTCAAGTCGTCGGGCACGGCGAAGATCTGGGGCATCGACATCGACCGCGACCCGCGCAATGCCCGGGCCGCCATCGGCGTGGTGCCGCAGGAATTGAATATCGACCCGTTCTTCACCCCGCGCCAGTTGCTGGAATTGCAGGCCGGGCTCTACGGCGTGCCGGCGCGCGAGCGGCACAGCATGGAAATCCTGCGCGCGCTGCATCTGGAAGACAAGGCCGAGGCCTATGCCCGCACGCTGTCGGGCGGCATGCGGCGTCGCCTGCTGGTGGCCAAGGCGCTGGTGCATCGGCCGCCGGTCCTGGTGCTCGACGAGCCGACCGCCGGCGTCGACGTGGAACTGCGCCGCCAGCTCTGGGAGTATGTGGTGCAGCTCAACAAGCGCGGCGTCACGGTGCTGCTGACCACCCATTACCTGGAAGAGGCCGAGGAGCTGTGCGACCACATCGCCATCATCAACCGCGGCAAGGTGGTGGCGCATGACGAGAAGCGGGCGCTCCTGCGCCGGATCGACGCCAAGACGGTGAATATCACGGTATCCGGCCAGGTGGCGGCGCTGCCGCCGGCGCTGGAAGCATTTTCCGCCCAGCTGGCCGCGCCGAACGTGATCTCGGTCCATTACCAGCCGAGCCGCGGCCGGGTCGGCGAGATCCTCGACGCGGTGCGCGGCGCCGGTTTCGAAATCGTCGACCTGTCGACCGTGGAAACCGATCTGGAAGACATCTTCCTGCAGCTGACCGGCGACGACGACAGGAAGATCGCCGGCGTCGGCTGAACGAGCCGTCGGCGGTGCAAAAAAGAGGGTTGGAATCGGCGGGCGCTTTCGGTTACTGTGCGGCCCGCTCACACATGATGCGCCCGTAGCTCAGCTGGATAGAGTACAAGATTCCGAATCTTGGGGTCGCAGGTTCGAATCCTGCCGGGCGCACCATTCTCTCCGAAATGTAACCGTTCTTGCGATCTCGTGCGCTACGCCACGACAACAGTTCGGCTCCATTGCGGATTTGGCGACATTTGGCGGTCGGCGGGGTTCTTTCGTTTCGATGGTCGCCGGGTGACTTGAGTGCCGATCTTGCTCGCCCTCGCCCTCGCCCATT
>JAHELM010000311.1 GCA_024644185.1 Rhodospirillales bacterium
TGCGCAACCAGAACGCCCATGGCAGCGTCCTGAAGGCCCAGCCCGGTGACCGGGTCGCCCTGCTGCTCGACCCCGGCGCCGCCAAGCTGCTGGCGGATTGAGGGCGCGGCATGGCAGGCGCGATCGGCATTGGAATCAGCGGCGAAACGGGATCGCCCCGCAACGCGATCGGTCGCGGACGGGCGATGCTGCTGTCGCCCGCGCTGCTGACGATCCTGTTCTTTCTGGTATGCCCGCTGGGTTTCGTTCTGGTCTATTCCTTCCTGACGTCGGGCACCTATGGCGGCATCGAGTGGATCTTCTCGACCGACGCCTATGTCCAGTTCCTGTTCGAGCGTGACATCTTCAGCCAGGAGCTGCTGTTCTCGAACGCCTATCTGTCCATATTCGGACGGTCCTTCCTGCAGGCTCTGGCGGCAACGATGGCGTGCTTCGCGATCGGTTTCCCGACCGCCTATTTCATCGCCACGCGGCCGCCCTCGCAGCGCAGCGCATGGGTGTTCCTGGTTACCGTGCCCTACTGGATCAACCTGCTGATCCGCACCGTGTCGATGCTGTTCATCATCCGCGACGAAGGGCCGATCAATTATGCGCTGATCGCAATCGGCATCGTCGACGAGCCGTTGCGCATCGCCTATACCGATTTCGCGGTCGGGCTGGGCCTGGTCTACAGCTACCTGCCCTTCATGGTTCTGCCGATCTATGCGGCGGTCGAGCGCTTCGATTTCCGCCTGATGGAGGCCGCCTACGATCTCTATGCCGGCAAATGGACGATCCTGACCCGGATCATCCTGCCGATCACCAGGCCGGGGATCGTCGCCGGCGCGCTGCTGGTCTTCATTCCCAGCCTGGGTTCGTTCATCGCGCCCGACCTTCTGGGCGGCGGCAAGAACCTGATGATCGGCAACCTGATCGCGCTGCAGTTCCAGGGGTCGCGCAACTGGCCGTTCGGCTCGGCCGCCGCGGTCATCCTGATGACCATCGTTCTTGTCGTTCTGGTGATCTTCGCGCGCCGGCAAGCCCGGCAGAGGGTGTGAGATGGCAGACGCGCCCGCACAGCTGAAGCGCTATCCGGGGTTCGGCTGGATCACCTGGCTGTGCCTGACCCTGCTCTATGGTCCCATGCTGGTCATCGCCGTCTATTCGTTCAACGCCATCCGCTCGATCACGGTCTGGGGCGGTTTCAGCCTCGACTGGTACGTCAAGGCGTTCACCAACCCCGCCATCCAGTCGGCCACCTTCAATTCGATCTTCATCGCCTTTTCCGCCGCCACGGTGTCCACGGTCATGGCCATCGCGGCGGCCCTCGCGATGATCCGCGGGCCACGCTTCCGTGGCGCGGAAACCGCCTTCGCGCTGATCAACCTGCCGCTGATGGTGCCCGAAATCGTCTCGGCCGTGGCCAGCCTGGTATTCTTCCTCGCCATCGGCCTGAATCTGGGACTGTCGACGATCCTGCTGGCGCATGTGGTGTTCTGCATCCCCTTCGCCTATATGCCGATCGCGGCGCGGCTGGAGGGGATCGAGGGTTTCTACGAGGAGGCCGCCCGCGACCTCTACGCAAACCGCTGGGAGGCGTTCCGCTACGTCCTCCTGCCGATGATGCTGCCGGGCGTGCTGTCGGGCTATATCCTGGCCTTCATCATCTCGCTGGACGATTTCATCATCACCAACATGGTTGCCGGCCCGGGCTCGACGACCCTGCCGCTGGCGATCTACGGAATGGTACGCACCGGTTTCACGCCCGAGATCAACGCGATCTCGACGCTCATGCTGTGCGTTTCCATGCTCTTCGTTTCCGGCTCATATCTGGTCAACAGATCGGGGACGAAGGGGCAAACGAGCTGAACCCGAATTTCATGGACCAAGGGAGAGACCTGCAATGACACGGACGGCCAAATCCTGGATCGCGTCGGCCACGCTGGGCCTCGCGGCGCTGATTTTGGCGCAGCCGGCCTCGGCGGCCGGCGAGCTGAAGATCTACAACTGGTTCGACTACATGCCGCAGGAACTGCTGGACAAGTTCGCCAAGGAAAACGACGTCAAGGTGACGATGGACACCTATGACTCGAACGAAACCCTGCTGGCCCGCCTGAAGGCCGGCGTGAAGGGCTACGACATCGCCGTGCCCGGCGACTACATGGTGGCGATCCTGATCCAGGAAGGGCTGCTGGAGAAGGTCGAGCCGAACCAGATGTCGAACTTCAAGAACGTGAAGAAGGACATCGTCGACGTCTACTTCGATTCCGGCCGCCACTATTCGATGCCCTACCAGTACGGCACGACGTCGTTCATGGTCGACAGCACCGTCTACAGCGGCAATATCGACACGCTGGGGATCCTGTTCAACCCGCCGGCCGAGTTGAAGGGCAAGGTCAACGTCCTGAAGGACGTCAACGAGGTGGTCAACGCGGCGCTGCGCTATCTCGGCTTCCCGCGCTGCAACAGCGACCCGGCGCAGCTGAAGCAGGTCAACGATCTGCTCATCGCCTCCAAGCCGAACTGGCTCAGCTTCAATTCCGACGGCGCCAAGGAAGTCCTGGTTTCGGGCGACGCCGCCGCCGGCATGATCTGGAACGGCTTCGGGCTGCGCGCCCGGCAGGAGAAGGCCAGCCTGAAATTCGCCTATCCGAAGGAAGGCCTGACCATGTTCATGGACAATATCGTCGTCCTCAAGGGCGCACCGAACGTGGAAAACGCCAAGAAGTTCATGAACTTCATGATGCAGCCGGAAAACGCCGCGGCGCTGACCAATTTCGCCATGTACACGGCGGGCGTCGAAGGCACCGGGCCGTTCCTGTCCGACGTGCTGAAGGCCGCGCCCGAGGTCAATCCCCCGGCCGGCGCCACCAAGCCCGAACTGGTGCCGCCCTGCGACCCGAAGGTGGTCAAGCTGTACGACCAGATCTGGACCAACCTGCTGAAGTAATCGCCTGACCGAGGCCGGCGCCCCGTCGAAGGGCGCCGGCCGCTTTCTTCCCCGCCCCGTGCCCCAGAACCGGCGGGTGGGCAGGTCTCCCGCGCTATCGGTACCCGACCTTGGCCAGCCCCCGTGCCGGACAGTGGCGGACATCTGGAACACCCGGGTTTCCACCGGTATCAGCCGGCGTTGTTGCGCGTCCCTCGGGCAAAGGTATTAAGTTTAAGACTTTAATACCTTTGCGTTCGATACCGCATGCCGCTCCCACGTTTCCGTTCCACCCCTCCCCCCGCGTCGGAACTCCGTTGCGCTTGGCATTTCAGGCCATCGCCCTTCAACATCCTGGGACATATCGGAACCGTCTGCCCGGGAGAGGGAATATGCGCGGGCGCGCGCGGGGCGGGGCGTCGCGACCCTGGCTGCCGCGGCCGTGCAACTGACCGAACAGGCAGCCCATTCCCCTGTCGGAACCTGAGCCGTCCCCGGTTCACCCCGCCAGACAATCCCGATACCGTTCCCGCAGCACGTTCTTCTGCACCTTGCCCATGGTGTTGCGCGGCAGTTCGTCGACGAAGAACACGCGCTTGGGCTGTTTGAAGCGGGCCAGTTTCGCCCCCAGGCTGGCGACGATGCGCGCCTCGTCGCATTCAGCGCCTTTCCGGAGTACCGCCACGGCCACCACGCCCTCGCCGAAATCCGGGTGCGGCACGCCGATCACCGCCGATTCCTCGATTTCGGGGATATCGTCGATGGCCTGCTCCACCTCCTTCGGATAGACGTTGTAGCCGCCGGAAATGATCAGGTCCTTGCCGCGCCCGACGATGCGCACATAGCCGCGCTCGTCGATTGTGCCCAGGTCGCCGGTGATGAAGAATCCATCGGGGCGAAACTCCTCCCTGGTTTTTTCCGGCATCCGCCAGTAACCGCGAAAGACATTGGGTCCGCGCACCTCGATCATCCCCACCTCGCCCGGCGGCAGTTCGTCGCCCGTGGCCGGGTCGGCAATGCGCAGTTCCACGCCGGGCAGCGGGAAGCCCACGGTGCCGGCGCGGCGGTCGCCGTCATAGGGGTTGGAGGTCAGCATGTTGGTCTCGGTCATGCCG
>JAHELM010000312.1 GCA_024644185.1 Rhodospirillales bacterium
ATGGCAGATTGCGGCAAAGTCCTCCAGCGCGATCATGCCCACGGGCGCGGTCTGGTGCGACACGACGTAGAGCGCGGCGGCCGTCCGCTCGCCGATCGCCCCCGCCAGCTGGAATGCGGTGGCGCGGTTGACATGGCCGATCTCGACGATCCGCGCGCCCGCCAGGCGAACCATCTGGCCGACGCCGCCACTGAAATGACAGTCGTGACCCTTCTGCAGAATCACCTTGTCCTTCAGCCCGGAGGTGTCGGGCAGGCGTTCGATGCGGTCCAGATCGTCGCCGGTCATCGCCGCCGCCACCGCGATGGCGATACCGGCGGCGGCGCAGGCGGTGACGCAGCCGGCCTGCCCGCCGGTCGCCTCGGCGATGGCGCGCGAGGCGGCGCGGTGCAATTCCGGCATTTCGACGAAGCGCGGCAGGATGGCGCCGGCGGCGGCGATCGCTTCCGCATTGGCGGCGGCCGCGCCCAGGGTGGTCATGGTCCCGGCCGCGTTGACAATGGGCCGAAGCCCCTGTTCGGAAAAGAAATCGCCCAATTTCCGCGTATCCCACCGCTGGCCGGTCAATCCGGCTCTATCGCATTGCGCCTGCTCGCCAGCCTCGCGTAACGGCAGCGATGCGCGAATAATAGCCGGTGGGAGACCGGGCGCAACCGGATTCTCGTATTTCAAACCGCGTTCCGGTATACCGGAATATGAGCCGCTCTACAACTCCACCGCCGTGCTCTTGTAGACGGTGCGAAGCGTAAACAGCGAGCGCATGCGGGTAACGTGCGGCAGGCGCGAAAGGTATTCGCGGTGAATACGCTCGAAATCCTGCACGTCGGCCACGGCGACGCGCAGCATGTAATCGGCCTCGCCGGCCATCAGATAGCATTCCATCACCGCCGGCACGTGACGAACCGCCGTCTCGAAGGCGTCCAGGCAGTTCTCGTTCTGCCGCTCCAGCGTCACCTCGACGAATATGTTGGAGCCGAAACCCACCTTTTCCTGGTTTACCAGCATGACGTAGCCGGCGATGACGCCGCTCTCCTCCAGCCGGCCGACCCGGCGCAGGCAGGCCGATGCCGACAGGTTAACCCGTTCGGCCAGGTCCGCATTGGTCATGCGGCCCTCGGCCTGCAGCAGGTTCAGGATCTTACGATCCGTCGCGTCCAGTTCGATCATGTCAATATTCTGCGCCAAAAGTACTTATATACGCAACATCGTTCGAAAACGCCCCCGGTTTCGGGCCGCCTTCGCAAGCACATTCTTCGCCGAAGTGGATAGACTTCGGCCCAAGTTTCAGCCCCGATCCCCAGGGAGGATTAAATGCTCGTCGGTGTGCCCAAGGAAATCAAGAACCACGAATACCGCGTCGGCCTGACGCCGGACAGCGTGCGCGAGGTCGTGCGCCATGGCCATAAGGTCATGGTCGAGACCCGCGCCGGCGCCGGCATCATGTGCTCGGACGAGGATTACCGCGCCGCTGGCGCGACCATCGCCGATACCGCCGAGGAAATCTTTGCCAAGGCCGACATGATCGTCAAGGTGAAGGAGCCGCAGGCGGTCGAGCGCAAGCGTCTGCGCGAGGGCCAGATCCTCTTTACCTATCTGCATCTGGCTCCGGATCCCGAACAGACCAAGGATCTCGTGAAGTCGGGCGCCATCTGCATCGCCTACGAAACCGTGACCGATGCCGGCGGCCGCCTGCCGCTGCTGGCGCCGATGTCCGAGGTTGCCGGCCGCATGTCGATCCAGGCCGGCGCGCATTGCCTCGAAAAGGCCCAGGGCGGGCGCGGCATGCTGCTGGGTGGCGTGCCGGGCGTGGCCCCGGCCAAGGTGGTCATCCTCGGCGGTGGCGTGGTTGGCGCCAATGCCGCCTACATGGCGATCGGCGCGGCCGCCGACGTCACCGTGCTCGACCGCTCGACCGATGTCATGCGGTCGCTGACCGCGCGCTTCGGCGCCGCGCTGAAGACCGTGCATTCGACTGTCAGCGCGGTGGAAGAATACGTGTTGCAGGCCGATCTGGTGATCGGCGGCGTGCTGGTTCCCGGCGCTGCCGCGCCGAAGCTGGTGACGCGCGACATGATCAAGCGCATGAAGTCCGGCTCGGTGGTGGTGGATGTCGCCATCGACCAGGGCGGCTGCTTCGAGACATCGAAGGCGACGACCCATTCCGATCCGACCTATGTGGTCGACGACGTGGTGCATTACTGCGTCGCCAACATGCCGGGCGCGGTGCCCCGCACCTCGACCTTCGCGCTGAACAACGCGACCCTGCCCTTCACCCTGGCGCTGGCCGACAAGGGCTGGAAGGCCGCGTTGGCGGCCGACCCGCATCTGCGCGCCGGATTGAATGTCTACAAGGGCAAGATCACGTACAAGGCGGTCGCCGAGGCGCTCGGCCTTTCCTATGTCGCGCCGGAAGCCGCCGTCGCGACCTGACGCAAACCAGTTTCCTCCCCTGGACATCCCCGGCCCCGCGTGGGCCGGGGATCTTTTTTTGTGCGCGGCCCGCTTGCCAGAGGGCAGGGTGCTGGGGCATGAGGTTAGGGCTGCCTCCGCAACGAAGGACAGTCGAACCCCATGACCGAATTTCTGACGACCAGGGAAGTGGCGGCCTTGCTGCGCATCAAGGAGCGCAAGGTGTACGAGCTGGTCTCCGAGAATGCGATTCCGGCCAGCCGGGTGACCGGCAAGATCCTGTTCCCGCGCGACATGGTCGAGGCCTGGGTGCGCCGTCACGTGGAATTCCGCGAGGGCACCGAAGGCCTGGTGCCGCGGCCGGCGGTGCTGGCCGGCAGTCACGATCCGCTGCTCGACTGGGCGCTGCGTGAGTCCGGCTGCGGCCTGGCCACCTTCTTCGATAGCAGTCTGACCGGATTGCAGCGCCTGGCCGAGGGCGGGGCGATCGCTGCCGGCATGCATGTCTATGAGCCGGACGGCGACACCTGGAACCGCGCCCATGTCGCCGATGCGCTGGCCGGGATGCCGGTGGTTCTGGTGGAGTGGGCGCGACGGACCCAGGGGCTGGTGCTGCCGCCGGGCAATCCGGCCGGTGTGCGCGGTCTGGCCGACCTCGCCGGACGGCGCTTCCTGCCGCGCCAGAAACAAGCCGGCAGTCGGCTGCTGCTGGATCACCTGATGCGCCGCGACGGGCTGGATCCGGCGGCGCTGGACCTGATCGAGCCGCCGGCGCGCAGCGAGTCCGACGTGGCGCTGGCCGTGGCCGACGGCAAGGCCGATGCCGGGTTGGCGGTGGAGACGGTGGCCCGCCAGTACCGCCTCGATTTCGTGCCGCTGTTTCGCGAACGTTACGATCTGGCGGTCTGGCGCCGCGATTTCTTCGAGCCGCCGCTACAGACCCTGTACGCCTTCTGCCGTGGCCCGGCTTTTGCCGCGCGTGCCGCGGAACTCGGCGGCTACGACATCGGCGGCCTGGGTACGATCCACTACAACGGCGCGTGACCGGGGCCGGCGGCCGTCTCAAGGCACGCAAGGGCAGGGCGGCGCCGCCCTCAATCCTCGCGCAAGGACGGGTCGGCCAGCGTGGTATCCTGGCCGGGCGGCGGGTTGTCGGTGGCGTCTTCCAGTGAAAATGCCTCGCGCCAGTCCTCCGGCCGGCGCACGGCACCGTTTGTGCCCACCTGTTCCAGGTCCCAATACAGCTCGACCAGATGGTTGTCGGGGTCGCGGAACTCGACCGCCACCTGGCAGCCGGCGCGCCGTCGCCCGTCGAAGGAGATTTTCACGCCGTGGTCGCGCAGATGCTTGCGCGCCCGGTACAGCTCGTCCAGGCTGGCGACTTCGAAGGCCAGGTGGTGCAGCTCGGCGAAGGTATTCGGCCCCTTCCCCCCGCCGACCAGCGCCAGGCAGTGATGGTCCGGATTGCAGCGCAGGAACACCATGCGGCCCGGCACCATGGTTTCCGGGTAGACGTCGGACACCTGGAAACCCAGAATGCGCGTGTAGAAATCCACCGACCGTTCCAGATCCCGCGCCCGCAGAACCACG
>JAHELM010000010.1 GCA_024644185.1 Rhodospirillales bacterium
GATGGGGCTGAAGATGAAGGTTGTTGGCCGCGGGGCACGATTGCTGCGCGGGCGGGGTGAAACCGACCTGGCGAACCCGGATCTCTACTACGAGACTTCGTCGGTCACGCTGGGCGGCGGTGAGGCGGTGGACGCGATCATCGACACGACCGGCGTCACGCCAGGCACCTACGTGCTTTACACAACCAACCTGAATCTCCTGAGCAATGACGCCGAGGATCTCGGCGGGATGATGACCGAAATCGTCATCTCCCCGGCCGTTTGACAGAGGCAGAGGAGTTAAGACCATGAACAGGACAATAGCCGCCATCGGAGCGCTGATCGTCGCAGCCCTTTCCGGCATCGGTGCGCCGGGATCGGCGATGGCGCAGGCAAATGTCGACGGCGTCGCCGGCACGACCTTCAATCTGACGGCGAAGGCCGACTACATCACCACCGCTGACGGTTCCAGCCTCTATCTGTGGGGTTACGCGCTCGATGGCGGGACGATGCAGTATCCTGGTCCGACGCTGATCGTGAATCAGGGGGACACGGTTACCGTCACCCTGAACAACAATCTTCCGCAGAACACTTCGATCGTCTTTCCGGGGCAGGACAATGTAACCGCATCAGGTGGCGTCGTCGGCCTGGTGGGTCAGGAGAGTACGGGTCCGCTGGACACCGTCACCTACAGCTTTGTCGCCTCGCGGCCCGGTACCTTCATGTACCACAGCGGCACTCGGCCCGATATCCAGGTCCAGTTGGGGCTGGTCGGGGCGCTGATCGTTCGCCCGACGGGCTACGACGCCGCTACCAACCGCATCGCCTACGGCAACGGGGAAACCGTCTTCGACCACGAATACCTGTTCCTGGTCACCGAGATGGACGATCGGCTGAATCAGGCCGCGGAAACGGAAGCCTTGGTGCCAGGTACGCTGGCTGCATACGATACGTCGACGTTCTGGCCGACCTACTGGTTCATCAACGGCCGCACCGCGCCAGACACGATGATGGACGCCAACGCGGTCGGGACGGGCATGTACCCGAACCAGCCGTACAATATCGTGCCGCGGGCGCATCCGGGCGATCGGGTTTTGCTGAGGCTGATCGCGGCGGGCCGCGACCTGCACCCCTTCCACCCGCATGGCAACAACGTGCTGGTGATCGGGCGCGACGGCCAGTTGCTTGAAAGCGCGCCAGGGGCGGGACCGGATGTCTCGTTCTCCGACTACACGATAAAGGTCGAACCGGGCGCCACCTATGACGCGATCTTCCAGTGGACCGGCAAGGGCATGGGTTGGGATATCTACGGCACGGGCGCGGGTTACCAGCACACCTGCGTCGACACCCAGAACAATACGACCGGTGCCCTGACAGCCGATGGCTTCGACGATACCACTTGGGAATATTGCCCGGATCACGGCAAGCCGTTCCCGGTGACTCTGCCGGGACTGCAGAACCTGACCTTTGGCGGGTTCTACAGCGGCAGTCCGTATCTGGGGCATCTGGGCAGCCTGCCGCCCGGCCAGGGTGGATTGAACGCGAACGGCGGCTTCCACTTCATGTGGCACAGCCATGCCGAGAAGGAAATGATCAATTTCGACGTCTTTCCCGGCGGCATGATGTCGATGTTTACCCTTGAACCGCCTGGCATACCGATCCCCTAGGGATTTGTGATCAGGGACAGGAGGACCGAACCGTGACCAAGTTTGCGAAATCCAAGAGCTATGCCGGCGGGGGATTGTTTGCCGTGGCCGCATTGGCTCTCATGGCCGGACCGGCCGTAGCGGCTGACGTTTGTCTGGCTGCCCGGGCACTTACGCCGACCTATCCGGACGGCGGGGCCGGCACCGCGGTAACGATGTGGGGGTATGCTTCCGCCCCATGGACCGCCGCCGGCTGCGAGTGGGCAAGTGCCGGCGCCGCCAGCGTGCCCGGACCCCGGATTACCGTTCCCGTGGGTGACAGCACGCTCAACATCCATCTGCTCAACGATCTGCCGGAAGCGACCTCACTGGTCATTCCGGGACAGGTCGCGCCGCTGACGCCGGTACGGGATGCCAGTGGGCGCATTCGCTCGCTGGCGCACGAAACCCTGCCCGCCGGCGAAGGGCTCTATTCCTGGGCCAATCTGGCGCCCGGCACCTATCTCTACAGGTCCGGCACCATGCAGGCGGTACAAGTGCAGATGGGTTTGTATGGTGCGGTGACCCATGACAGCGCAGTGGGCGAAGCCTATCCCGGCGTGCCCTACGCGGAAGAGGCGGTGTTGCTGTACAGCGAGGTCGATCCCGCGCTGCACGCGGCGGTGGCGACCGGGAATTACGGTCCCGGTGGGACAGTCACCAGCACCATCGACTACAATCCGAAATTCTTTCTGATCAACGGCAGGCCGTTTGATCCGGCGGTCCCCGGATCGAACGAATTTCCGGCGACGCAGGGCAGCCGCGTCTTACTGCGCCTGCTCAGCGCCAGCATCAACAGCCACGAGCCCAATCTCGAGGGCGCGCGGATGGACGTGGTGGCCGAGGACGGCAACAAATATCCCTTCCCGCGTAACCAGTATTCCGTGCTGCTGCCAGCCGAATCGACCCATGACGCGATCGTGACATTCACGAGGGCAGGCCGGTATGGGCTGATCGACCGCATGCTGTCGCTGACCAATAACGGCGCCGGTCCCGGTGGCATGATGGCCTTCTTGAATGTGAAGGAACTCATTCTGCCCGCGGCGGTGGCCGACGCCTATACGACCGCTGAGGACGTGGCGCTTGCCGTGCCCGCGCCGGGCGTGCTCGGCAACGACATCGGCGTCAGCGCTGTCATGGTGCAGAACGTCCCGGCGGCGACCGGGTCCGTGACGCTTGCGGCGAATGGCAGCTTTAATTATCTGCCGGCGCTGAATTTCAACGGCACCGCAACCTTTACCTACAAGGCCATCGACGGCGCGCTGCAGAGCGCTCCCGCCAGCGTTACCATTACTGTCAATCCCATGCCCGATGCGCCCGTGGCGGTCGGCGAGAGTTACTCGACGCCCTTTGCGACCGCACTGGCGGTGGCCGCGCCCGGCGTGCTCGGCAACGACAGCGATCCCGATGGCGATCCGCTGACGGCGGTGATCGTCGCCAACTCGACACACGGCACGGTGACGCTGAACCCCGACGGTTCGTTCAGTTATGCGCCGACTCCGAATAGCGGATTCAGCGGCGCCGACAGCTTCACCTATCAGGCCAGCGATGGCGTGTTGCTGAGCGCGATCACCACCGTCAACATCATCGTCGCCGCCAATCAGGCGCCGGTGGCGGTTGGCGAGAGCTACAACACGCTTTACGAGACCGCGCTCGTTGTGGCGGCGCCTGGCGTGCTTGCCAATGACAGCGATCCGGAAGGCGTTGCACTGACGGCGGCGGTAGTCACCGGTCCGGCGAGCGGCGTACTGACGTTCAATTCCAACGGTTCGTTCAACTATACGCCGAACTTGGCGTTCAGCGGCGCCGACAGCTTCACCTACCGGGCCAGCGACGGTTGGGCATCGAGTGCGGTCACGACCGTGTCGATTACCGTTGAACCGCCGCCGAATGTGGCTCCTGTCGCGGTCGGTGACGGAATCTACACGACGCCGTTCGGAACGGTTCTCGCCGTGGCGGCGCCCGGCGTGCTAGCGAACGACAGCGATCCAAACCCCGGCACTGTGCTGACGGCGGTTCTGTCCGGTGGCCCGGCGAACGGGGGATTGACGCTGAATTCGGACGGTTCGTTCAGCTATACACCGAATGCCGGCACGAGCGGAGCCGACAGCTTCACCTACCAGGCCAGCGATGGCTTGCTGTTGAGCGCGGTCACGACCGTGAACGTCTCGGTTGCCGCCAATCTGGCTCCTGTCGCGGTTGGCGACAGCTACTCCACGGCGTTTGGCACCGCTCTGACGGTGGCTGCGCCTGGCGTACTCGGCAATGACAGCGATCCGGAAGGCGCAGCCCTGACGGCGGCGCTGGTTACGGGGCCGACGGGTGGTGTGTTGACGCTGGGCCCCGCCGGTTCGTTCAGCTATACGCCGAATCCCGGCTTCAGCGGAGCCGACAGCTTCACCTACACGGCCGGCGACGGCTATGCGTCGAGCGCCGCCACGACCGTCACCATTGCCGTCGCCGCCAATCAGGCGCCGGTAACGGTGGGTGAAAGCTACTCCACGGCGTTTGGCGCCGCTCTTACGGTGGCTGCGCCTGGCGTGCTCGCCAACGACAGCGATCCGGAAGGCGCTGCATTGACGGCATCGCTGGTTACAGGGCCGACGGGTGGTGTGTTGACGCCGGGCCCCGACGGTTCGTTCAGCTATACGCCGAATCCCGGCTTCAGCGGAGCCGACAGCTTCACCTACACGGCCAGTGACGGCTATGCGTCGAGCGCCGCCACGACCGTCACCATTGCCGTCGCCGCCAATCAGGCGCCGGTAACGGTGGGTGAAAGCTACTCCACGGCCTTCGCCACCGCTCTTACGGTGGCTGCGCCTGGCGTACTCGGCAACGACAGCGATCCGGAAGGCGCAGCCCTGACGGCGGCGCTGGTTACGGGGCCGACGGGTGGTGTGTTGACGCTGAATGCGAACGGCTCGTTTACTTATACGCCGAGCTTGACGTTCAGTGGCACCGACAGCTTCTCCTATCAGGCCAATGACACCTATCTGTCGAGTGTGGCCACGTCCGTGTCGATTACCGTCGCCGCCAACCTCGCTCCGGTGGCCGTGAACGACACCGCGGCGACGAAGATGCGGACACCGGTGACCATCGCCGTCCTGGCCAATGATTCGGATCCGGACGGAACGTTGCCGCTGCGCGTGTCCATCGTCGACCCGCCGTCGCGGCGTGGAAGCGCGGTGGTCAACGCCGATGGGACGATCACCTACACACCGCGGCTGTTCTTTACTGGATCCGAGACCTTTACCTATCGGATCACGGATGCCGGCGGGGCGGTGTCCAACAAGGCCACGGTGAAGGTGAATGTGACGAGGTGAACCTGGATATGGTCGGACCCTGTTCGTGGTGACGGGCAGGGTCCGGCCGGTTCAGGTTGGTTCAAGCGAATTGGAGATGGCCATGACTTTCCGCGGAAATCGCGCGTGTACTTCCCTGCTGGCAGCAGCGACGATCTTGGTTGCTACGACGTTGGCGGCGGGTGTTGGGCTGGCGGACGGTGCGATGGACACCAGCCATGCGATGACGCCGATGGCCGGCGAGATGCAACCGATGACCGGATTTCACGTCATCGATCTTGCAACCCTGAAACAGGACTGGGGCATCGAACTGCTGGCCGTCCGGCGGTCGGAAGCAGGGCACATTCTGGATCTTCGCTATCGGGTCACCGATCCCGAGAAGGCGCGGGCGATTGTCGAGGGACGGATGAAGCCGATGCTGCTGGACGAGACACGCAAGCTGGCATTGCAGGTTCCCGCTACGGAAAAGGTGGGTCAGCTTCGGCAATTGCACCTCAGTTCTCGCCCGGATTACGTCTACTTCATGCTGTTCGGAAATCCCGACCGTCTGGTGCAGGACGGCGACAAGGTGACGCTCGTACTGGGCGATCTGCGGATCGACGGCATTCCAGTAGGAGGGTGAACGATGCGGGGTTGTGCCAACGGATTAGCGATTTTCATCCTTCTCGTGGTGTCGCTGCTTGCTGGCACGGCGGTTGCGCAGACCGTAACGCCCGAACTCGAGCAGGCCATTCGGGGCGCTGCGCCGGGTGAAAAATTCTCGGTTATCGTTTCGTTTTCCGAACGGCCCGACCTGTCGACGCTGTCCACGGTTACCGCGCGCGCACGGCGGACGGCGCTGGTGCAGAGCCTGAGGGCTCACGGAACGCGGCAGCAGGCTTTCGTGAATGGCGTTTTGCAGGGTTACGGCGCCACAAGCATTCGATCCCTTTGGATCGCGAACAGTGTCGCGATAACCGTGAATGCCTGGGCCATCGCCGCCCTCGCCAAGATGCCGGAGGTCGCTTCGATCGGGGTCGATCGGCCCTTGTCCGCGCCGATCACCAGTCTTGCCGCGACCGCCGTGCCCGAATGGAACATCGCCATGGTCAATGCGCCGGCCCTGTGGAATTTGGGGATTTCCGGCCAGGGTGTCGTCGTCGCCAGCATCGATACCGGCGTGGATGCCGGGCATCCCGCGCTGGCGGCGAAGTGGCGCGGTGGGGCCAACAGCTGGTACGACCCCTACGGCGAACACGCAACGCCTTACGACAGTTCCGGGCACGGCACCCAGACCATGGGGCTGATGGTCGGCGGCGATAGCGGCGGGACCGCGGTGGGGATTGCACCCGGGGCCACCTGGATCGCGGCCAAGGGATTCAACGATGCGGGTAACGCGCTGACCAGCCAGATCCACTTGGCATTTCAGTGGCTTCTCGATCCGGACGACAATCCGGCTACCGACGATGCACCGGACGTGGTCAACAATTCCTGGGGTTATGGCGCCGTGGACAATTGCGTCCTGGAATTTCAGCCGGATATCGAAATGCTGAAGCTTGCCGGCATCGCGGTGGTATTTTCCGCCGGTAATGACGGTCCGAAATCCTCGTCCGATGTCAGCCCGGCCAACAACCCGTCGAGTTTTGCCGCGGGCGCGGTGGACCAGAACATGCAGATCACCGGCTTCAGCAGCCGGGGTCCGTCCCGTTGCGACGCCACGCTTTTCCCCGAGGTGGTTGCGCCTGGCGACAATATTGTCACGACAGATCTCTCGTTCGGCGGGTTCGATCTCTATGCGACGGTATCGGGAACTTCGTTCTCGGCACCGCATGTGTCGGGCGGCATCGCGTTGCTCAAAAGCGCGTTCCCCAATGCGAGCGTTGCAGAAATCGAAACCGCGCTGCGTGTGTCCGCTGTCGATCTCGGAGTCGCCGGGGCCGACAACAACTATGGCGCGGGCCTGATAGACCTGGCTGCGGCGTATCAGAGCCTGCAAACACCTGTATCCATCGACCAGGATGGCGACGGGTATGTGGCCGGTGTCGATTGCAATGACAGCGATGCGACGGTCTATCCCAACGCGCCGGAAATCAAGCATGACGGCGTCGATCAGGACTGCAACGGCTACGATCTTACGATCGATATTCTTACCGCGACTTACGATGCGCGGTATGCGCGGCTGAAAGTCGAAGCCACCAGCGTTCTCGGCGGCTCCGCGGGCCTTCAACTCGCCAATTATGGCGCCATGCACTGGAATGCCAAGCGGGGCAAGTGGAGCATCACGGTGTCTGGCATTGCCAGTGTTCCGGCCAGCGTCGAAGTCACGGGTGTCGAGGGTTCCGAGTTCGCCGCGGTCTCGTCGAGCGGCGGCATCCGCTGGAAAAAACGTTAGGGCGCCGTCCTCGACACCCGACCGCGGGACATGAGTGGACGGGTCCGGTCCATTGGAAGCCGACGGCTAAGGTTGTGGTTCAGCGGCCAGATACATCGCCTGACGCCAGGCATATGTCGTGAAGGGCGGGTTGGTGCCGGGCTGCAATTCCAGTACGGCCTCACGGATAAAGACACCGCCCTCCCTGGTATCGGCCTGCGCCCGGACATAGATCATTCGGCCGCCGCCACGCCCCAGAAATGCGCGCGCTTCGGTTGGCAGGAGGGTCAGAATTTCCCAGTTTCGCTGATCGCCCTCGGTGTTCTTGCGGGCAGCTATCATCGCGTCGGCATCCGCTTCGCTAATCCCCGGAAGGGCTAGCAATACAAGGCGCGATGCCGCGAAAGGGTCAATGCCGGCCTGACCGGACCAGACCGTGACCGCGCCCTCGATACGGGCATAGAGGGCCATCGGAATGCCGGGAACCCGCAGAATTTCGTCGGGTGTCAGGAACGGCACGTTGCCGACATGGATGTCGGCGCCCATGGAATCGTAATCGGCTTGTTCGGCCCCGTTGGGCGAGGCGGTGTCATCCGCGTCGCGCCAGTCTACGATTCGTGCCGCCAGCATGTCGGCATCGTCGGGCGTCGTCCCTGCCGCGCGAAATAGCCCGGCAAGAAGCTCCGGCGATGCGGCATTGACGTCGACGCGGGCGGTGGCATCGGTTACCGTGATTTTCAGTGTTCCGGCCGCCAATTCGACCACATGTTCGCCGCCGTCCGCACGCCAGAGCCGCGTGGCATCGCTGTCGAGCAGGTGCGGAATCGCCAGGTAGACTCCGCCATCGGCCAACGCCTCCGCCCGGGCTGACTCCAGCAGGTTGCGCGAAAGGCGCAGTTCCGTGCGCGTGGTAACGATCAGGCTGCCGGCGATCACCGCCAGAAGCAGCGAAAGCCAGAGCACCGCGATCAGCGCGATACCCCGGCTTTGCCGTCCGCCATCGGCGGCGCTATTCGGTCTTCGGTGCGATCTTTGCTTCAAGTCGCTCCAGGTCCTCCATGCCACGCCGCAACTCGTCGGTTACCTCTTGCGCGCCACGCTCGTCGCGGATGACGTGCGGCGACACCAGAACCAGAAGTTCGGTCCGTGACACGGTATCGGTCGTGTACCGGAACGCGGCGCCAATGAACGGAATGGCTGAGAAGAACGGCACGCCAACCTTGGTATTCGCCTTGTTGTCCTGGATCATGCCGCCGAGGGCAACGGTCTGCCCGCTCTGGACGGCCACGTTTGTGGTAATCAGGCGTTTCGATATGGTCGGTGTGATTGTACCGGTTCCGGCGTCGGCATTGACCTGGCTGACCTCCTGCTGGATTTCCATCGTTACCAGTCCGCCTTCGTTCACGCGCGGCGTTACCTTCAAGATCACGCCGGTATCGCGCAACTCGATCGAATTGACGATGACCGGGGCGCCCAAAGCATCGGTTGTCGTCGATTGCTGAGTGGCGACCGGAACTTGATCGCCGACCTGGAGTTGCGCCTGCTGATTGTCGAGAACCAGAATCTGCGGTGCGGAAATGACCTTTACATCGGTCACGGACGAAAGAAGATCGAGAACCGATTTCGCATTGGTCGACTTGAACACGTAAGACAGACCGGGAAACGTCGACGCAACCGCGCCGCTCGTCAGGTCGCTCAGGGTTACCGAGCTGTTTCCGTCCTGGAAGAACCAGCGCACCCCGTATTCCAGCCGATCGGAAAGAGTGACGTCGGCGATCGTAACTTCGATCAGAACTTCCAGCGGGCGCCGATCGAGTTGATTCAGCGCTCGCAAGACAGCCCTGTATTCGGCATGGCTGCCTGAAATCAGCAAGGCATTGCGGCTTTCGTCGGCAACGACGCGGGCGCCGGAACCAAGGGAGAGGCCGGGCGCGTTGGCGGCCTGCGCCGTTGGCCCGGATCCGGGCGTAATTCCAGTCGGCGGGCGCGTCGCTTGTGTCTGGCCTGTCCCGTCTTGCGCCGGCTGCTCGCCGGTTGGGGCCGATGGCGGCGGGGACGACGCGATCCGAACCGGTTCAAGTCCGGGTGCCACGGTGCGCGACTGACGACCGGTTCCATCCGCGCCATCGCGTTCACCGAACACCTGATTCAGGACATCGGCGAGATCCTTGGCCTTGCCGTTCTGTACGTAGTAGATGAAGAGCTGCCGGTCGGCGGCGGCCTGGGTCGCGCGGTCGAGGCGCTGGATCCAGCGCCGTACCTCGTCGAGATAACGCGGTTGCTGCGAGATCGCGAGCACCGCGTTCAGGCGCTCGATCGGCATCAACCTTACCAGGCCTGCCAGTGCGCCACCGCTTTCCGTATCGAGGATCGTGTGCAGTTCGTCGATCACGGTTTTCGGCTCCGCGCTCTCCAGCGTGAACAGCCCGAACGACATTCCCGCCAGCCAGTCGACATCGAAAATGCGGATCGAATCGAGCAGCGCATTGAGTTCGGGCTGCGTGCCGGCCAGAATCAACAGATTGCGGGTTCGGTCGACGTGAAGAATGGTGTTCTCTCCGGCCATCGGCGCCAGCGTCTCGCGCATGTCCTCGGCCGAAACGTAGCGCAGCTGTACCACCTGGACGCCATATCCCTTGCCGGCGCCGAAGCGGATCGGGCCGAGGCTGCGGGCCCCGCCCTGCAGTGTCTCGACACGATAGATCGCGCCATCCAGAACCAGCGCCACGCCATGCAGGCGCAAGATGCTTTCGATTGCCGGAAACAGGGCATCCCGGGTCAGCGCCCGGTCGGTCTGAACGGTTACCGCACCCTGCACGTCCGGGGCGATGACGTAGTTCAAACCCAAGATGTCGCCGAGGGTTGTCTTGATGACCTGGCGGATATCGGCATCGGAGAAATTCAGGGTAATATTTCCGCCCTCTCCGACCACAACAGGAGCTGCCGCCGTGGCCGGCGCCGCCGCCCCGTTACGGACGAAGTCCCCCGTGCCTCGGTATATACGGTATTCGGGCGCTGCCTGACCTTCCGCGGGCACCGTGCCGGCATCCGGCAGGACCGTGGTCTCCGCGGTCGCAGGCTCCCCCGGCTTCGCCTGGTCGGTGCCGGTTTCGGCCTTGCGGTCAGGGGCTTCGCCCACGATTCCCTCGGATTCCGCGAAACGAGTGCAGGCCGACAAAACAACAAGCGCTGACAGCGCCAGCGCGATATGGGCTCGATCCCTCAACATACCTCTCCCCTCCGTGGTATCCCTGAAGCCCCTGATGCAATCGCGTGTGTTATCCGAGGTTGCATGTAGTGAGATATTTTCTATTTTTAATAGTGCAAACGGCACTCTGTAGGTTTATCGTCGAAATTGTTCCGCATTTCATCGGTATCAGAATGATTTTGCGCTATAATGCGCCGAAAAGCTAGCCTTGGTTGTGTGCGGGGAGGGTATGTCACTGCAATATGCGACGGCATGGATTTGGCCGCTGATTGCCGCACCGTTTGCCGGCAGTTTTCTCGGCGTGCTCGTCCTGCGGATGCCCGTGGGACGTCCGGTTGCGTTTGCTCGATCAGCCTGCGCGCACTGCCACGAAACACTGGGCCCCGCCGAGTTGATCCCGCTAGCCAGTTGGGCGGCTTTGGGGGGGCGTTGCCGTCACTGCGATGCCAGGCTGGGACTGTTCTATCCGGGTATCGAACTGGCGGCGACAGCAGTCGCGGTCTGGGCGATTATGGCGCTGCCGCCGGCACTCGTCTGGCCCGGCTGTGCGCTGGGGTGGACCATGTTGGCGGCCTCGCTCATCGACTTTCGCCACCTGATCCTGCCGGATTCGCTGGTGTTGCCGCTTGTGCCCGCGGGGATCGCCCTGCACGCGCTGATTGTTCCGGACCATTGGCCCGATCACGTGATTGGCGCCGCGGCGGGATTTCTTGGCTTTGCTCTGATCCGGCAGATATACGGCCGACTGCGTGGCCGTGAGGGGTTGGGGCTTGGTGACGTCAAACTGCTTGCCGCGGCCGGTGCCTGGGTCGGTTGGGTTGGGCTGCCGAGCGTGGTTTTTCTGGCGGCGGCGTTCGTTCTGACGGGGCTGGCCGCGGGTCGTCTTGTGGGTCGCGCTGTCGATCGCACGGCGGAAATTCCATTCGGTCCAGCGCTGGCTCTGGCGGTCTGGCTGGTCTGGCTCTACGGTCCGCTGGTACCGCAATGAGCATGGAGACGGAAAGGCGGGTAGCGAGGATGGGTGCGGGCGTTGCCGAAACGCGGGCATTTCTCGACAGCGTCGCCGAGACGCTCATCGCGGGTGGCAAACTGCAGAGGCCGGGGTTGGAGCGGGCACGCCGGGTATCGGCGGAGACCAACGAGCGGCTGGACACCGCGCTCACCAAACTGGGACTGGTATCCGATATCGATCTGGCGACGGCGATCGCCGGAACCGCCGGTCTGCAATTGGTGCGCGACGGAGATTTTCCGCAGACACCGCTGTTCGAGACATCGCTCAGTTCGCGTTTTCTTCGTCAGGTGCGGGCCGTGCCGCTGGCCGACGATCCGGCGCGGGCGGTATTCGCGGTGGCCGATCCGCTTGACAAGTTCACGGTCGATGCGTTGCGGCTTGCAACGGATAAACCCATCGAATTGCGGGTCGCGACCCCGGCGCAAATTGAGGCTGCCCTGGATCGTTTGTATGGTGAAACGAATTCCATCGAGGTTCTGGAGGGGGGCGCCGGCGACACGACAACGCGGCAGGCCGATGCGGATGTCGAGCGATTGCGCGACCAGGCCAGCGGTGCGCCGGTCATCCGTCTGGTGAACGTGCTGATCGAACGCGCTGTCGAACAGGGCGCTTCCGACATTCATCTGGAGCCGTTCGAAGGGAAGCTGAAGGTGCGGTATCGCATCGACGGGACGCTGCGCGAGGTCGAGGCGCCGCCGGCGCAAATGGCCCAGGCCGCGGTGTCGCGCGTCAAGATCCTGGCGCGGCTGAATATTGCGGAACGGCGATTGCCGCAGGATGGACGTATCCGCCTTGCGGTGCGCGGGCGGGAAATCGACCTGCGCGTCTCGACCACGCCGGCGGTCCATGGCGAGAGCGTGGTACTGCGCATCCTGGACCGGGAGAGTGTATCGTTCGATTTCGCCGAACTGGGCTTTGCCGAGGATGCGGCGGCAAACTATCTGCGGCTGCTCGATAGCCCGCATGGAATCGTGCTGCTGACAGGCCCGACCGGCAGCGGCAAGACGACGACCCTTTATGCGTCGCTGCTACGGCTCAACACCGAGGAACGCAAGATCCTGACGGTCGAGGACCCCGTCGAATACCAACTCGACGGAATCGTCCAGGTGCAGGTGAAACCGGAGATCGAGCTGACCTTCGCCGCGGCCCTTCGGAGCTTCTTGCGGCAGGATCCCGACGTGATGATGGTCGGCGAAATTCGCGACCTGGAGACATCTCAGGTTGCGGTCCAGGCGGCTCTGACCGGGCATCTGGTGTTGTCTACCCTGCATACGAACGAGGCGGCAGGGGCTGTGATGCGGCTGCTGGAAATGGGTGTTCCCGATTATTTGCTGACATCCACCCTCAACGGCGTGGCCGCGCAGCGGTTGGTGCGCAAGCTGTGTCCGGATTGTTGCGAAAGTTATGCGCCGACCGGTGAGCTGGTTCGCCGACTGCACATGGAGGAATTACTTCCAGCGGGCGTTCCGGCGCGGCTTTATCGGGCGACGGGGTGTGCAAGCTGTGGGGGAACCGGCTACCGCGGCCGGCTGGGAATTATCGAGGTTCTGTCGGTGACCGACGAAATCCGCCGGCTGATCCTGGCCGAGCCGGATGCCCGCGCACTTGAGCGCGCGGCCTGCGCGGAAGGAATGCGGACGCTTTACCAGGACGCCTTGACCAAGGCGGCAGCGGGCGCGACCAGCATCGAAGAAATCCTGCGTGTGACCCGGAGCGCATGACGATGCCGGTTTTCCGCTACAGGGCCGTCAGCGGCACGGGCGAAATCGTCGAGGGCGACATGGACGCCGACAGTCCGGAAGTCGTGATCGAACGTCTGCGGCGCAGTGGCAAATTTCCGTTGAACGTCGACAGGTCGACGGGCGCCATGGCGCCTTCCGCCGTGACGGCGCCAACGACGAAGCAGTTGTGGCGACGCGTACCGACGCTGGGCGGTCTTGCCGCGATGACGCGCAATCTGTCCACTCTGGTGAGGGCCGGGATCCCGCTGGACCGCAGCCTCCGCTTCGCACGGGAGAGCGCGGTGGAGCCGCCCTTGCGCCAAGCGCTGGAGCGCGTGGTTGCCAGGGTGCAGGGCGGCGTGCCGCTGGCGGATGCGGTGCAGGAACAAGGAGCGGATTTTCCCTCTTTTTATTCCGGCATGCTGCGCGCCGGCGAGGCGGGCGGCAATCTGGATGAGGTGCTGGAGGAACTCGCCGCCTATCTCGACCGCGTTCACGCGGTTCGGGAAAGCTTGCGCGGCGCGCTGATTTACCCGGCCATTCTGCTCGTGATGACGCTGGTCACGGTGGTCGTCATGTTCGTTTGGGTGTTGCCGCAATTCCGTCCCCTTTTCGCCGATCTGGGGGACGATCTCCCCCTTATGACGCGGGGTTTCATGGCGGTCGGCGATTTCGTGGAGATATGGTGGTGGGCTGGATTGCTGGGCCTCGCCGCCGCCGTTCTGGCCTTGCGGTACCGATTGCGCGATCCGGCGTTCCGCCGTGCCTGGGACAGGGCGAAGCTGCGGATGCCGCGTCTTGGCCGATTGATCGCCGATGTCGAGGCGGCACGGTTCGCGCGAACCCTGTCGATGCTCTTGCGCGGTGGGCTTCCCTTGCCGGAAGCACTCAGGATCGTCCGCGATGCCCTGAGCAACGCGGTGTTCCGCGACACGGTGGGGGCCGTGACCACCGAACTGCGCGAGGGAGGAAGCCTGACCGCGGGGATTACCCGGTCCGGTATCTTTCCGGCCATGGCGGTACAGGTGATACAGGTCGGCGAGGAATCCGGACATCTGGAGGGCGTTCTCGCCGAACTCGCCATGTCACTGGAACGCGAAACCGACCGGGCCGCGCAGCGATTGCTGGCGCTTTTGGTGCCGGTCGTGACGATTTTTCTTGGGGGCATCGTGGCCCTGGTCATCATCTCGGTTTTGGGAGCATTCCTCAGTGTCAACGATCTCGCCTACTGAAAAGACCATGGCGCGGCGCCGCCGCAGCCGCGGGTTCACGATGATCGAATTGCTCGTGGTCATCATCATCCTCGCGGCGATCGCCGCGATTGCGGTGCCGGCATATATGAACCATCTGGCCAAATCCCGGGTGAGCACGGCGAAGATCCAGATCGATCGTCTGGGTTCCATCCTCGATGCCTACCTGCTGGACGTGGGCCGGTATCCGACCCCGGAAGAGGGGTTGCAGGCGTTGCTCGAAGCGCCCGCCGGCGTGGATCGCTGGAACGGTCCCTACTTGAAGAATCGCGAAGCGCTGAACGACCCCTGGGGGGCGCCGTATTTATACCGGTCGCCGGGCCAGCACGGAAAATACGATCTCTATTCGCTTGGGTCGGATGGGGCCGAAGGCGGGCAGGACGAGGCCACCGATCTGACAAGTTGGTAAGGAATGCGCGACAACGCCGGATACACGCTTTTTGAGCTTCTGGTGGTGCTGGCCATCATGGGGCTGGTGCTGGCAACGGTGCCGATGGTCGTGGCTACCGCCCGACCGGGGCCGGCGTCGCGCGCTGCCGCCGAGGAATTGGCCGCCGCCCTGCGTCTGGCGCGCGGCGAGGCGATCGGGCGCTATGCGCCGACGACGCTGCTCCTGGATGTCGAGGGGGCAAGCTACCGCGGTGGCGATGGTACCGTTCACGAACTTG
>JAHELM010000313.1 GCA_024644185.1 Rhodospirillales bacterium
CCGGCGAGGATCGGCTGAAGGCCTTCGGCGCCGCCGCGGCATCATCCGGCGCGGTGGCCCTGTTCCATGCCGCCGGCGTGACGCCGGAGGCGCCCGACCTGGACACCGCGCTGGGCGGCCGGCCGCCGGAACGAACCATCCGCGTCACCGCCGCCATGATGCGCCAGGCCCGGCGCGGGCTGTCCACCACCGAGGTCCAGCAGATCGACGCGGTCGCCATCGGCAGCCCTCATCTGTCCGCCGCCGAATTCCACGAGCTCGACCGCCTGCTGGCCAGCCGCAAGGCGCGCATTCCCTTCTATGCGTGCACCGGCCGCCACGTGCTTGGCGAACTGGGTGCGAGCGGCTTGCAGGCCCGGCTGGAGGCGCGGGGCGTCACCATCGTTGCCGATACCTGCGTGGTGGTGACGCCGATCCTCAAGGCGGTATCCGGCGTGCTGATGACCAATTCGGGCAAATTCGCCCATTATGCGCCGGGCAACACCGGCTATTCGGTGCAATACGGGT
The DNA here is from genome assembly GCA_024644185.1 of Rhodospirillales bacterium. Classification (GTDB taxonomy): domain Bacteria; phylum Pseudomonadota; class Alphaproteobacteria; order UBA8366; family JADFVY01; genus JAHELM01. The sequence goes on from JAHELM010000313.1 coordinate 508, forward strand.
CGCTGGGCGAATGCGTGGACAGCGCGGTTGCCGGCCGGATGCTGCGCGACGAGGCGTTCTGGGCATGACGGTGCAGCGGCTTTCCGGAGAAATCCTCGTCGCCGGCGCGGCCACCGGGCCGCTGCTGAAGCTGGCGAAGCCGATCAGTTTCTGGGGCGGCGTCGATCCGGCCACCGGAACTGTCGTCGATGTGCGTCATCCGGACCACGGAAGGTCGATCGCCGGAACCATGCTGGCGCTGCCGGGGACCATCGGCTCGTCCTCGTCCTCGTCGGTGTTGCTGGAACTGGTACATGCGGGCAAGGCCCCGGCGGGCCTCATCCTGGTCGAGGTCGACGCGATCCTGCTGCTCGGCCTTGTCGTCGCCGGCGAAATGGGCTGGCCGGTCCCGCCGGCACTGAAGATCGACCGTCTCGATTTCGCGGCCTTGCAGTCAGGAAATTACGCGATCGGGCCGACAGGGTGATCGGAGCGCGGGACGATCAGCGCATCCCCCGCAACCGCCCCAGCGCCCATTCGGCGGCGTCGCGGACCACCGGGTCGACGTCGCCCGCCAGTGCCTGCACCGTGGGAATCCGCGCCTTGTCCCCGCTGTTTCCCAAGGCGATCAGGACGTTGCGGACGAAGCGGCCGCGACCGATGCGCTTGATCGGGGAGGCGGTGAACAGCGCGCGGAACGCCGCGTCGTCCAGCCTGGCGAGATCGGCGAGGCGGGGGGCGGTCAGTTCGGCGCGGGGCAGGAAGGCGGGTTCGGTCGTCGCCTTGGCGAACTTGTTCCAGGGGCAGACGGCCAGGCAGTCGTCGCAGCCATAGATACGGTTGCCCATCAGCGGGCGCAGCTCTTCCGGTATCGGGCCCTTGTGCTCGATGGTCAGGTACGAGATGCAGCGCCGCGCGTCGATTTGCCGGGGCGCCGGGAATGCGTCGGTCGGGCAGGCGTCGAGGCAGGCCTGGCAGGAGCCGCAAGCGTCATCGCCCGCCGCGTCCGGCCCGATCTCCAGAGTCGTGTAGATTTCTCCCAGGAACAGCCACGAACCGAATTCGCGCGACACCAGATTGGTGTGCTTGCCCTGCCACCCGATGCCGGCATGCATCGCCAGCGGTTTTTCCATTACGGGCGCCGTATCGACGAAGACCTTGATGCCACAACCCCAGGTCTCGCCGATCCAGCGGCCCAGCGCCTTCAGCCGTTTCTTGACGAGGTCGTGGTAGTCGCGATTGCGGGCATAGACGGAAATCGCCCCGCGGTCGGGGCGGCCGGCCAGCGCCAGCGGATCTTCGGCGGGCGCGTAGTTCAGGCCCAGCGCAATGACCGATCGCGCCTCGGGCCAGAGCGCGCTCGGGCCGATGCGCCGGTCCGCCTTTTCGGGCAGCCAGCCCATGTCGCCGTGATAACCGCGGGCGACGAATTCCTTCAGGTTCCGCGCGACATCGCCGCCCAGTTCGGCGGGCGCGAAACCGACCGCGTCGAAGCCGGTCTCCAGCGCCCGGTCGCGGATCGCCGCGCGCGGGTCGGTTATGTCAGCCGCGCCCGCGATAGGGCGGTACTCCCTGGTCGGGTAGCCACAGTCCCTTCGGCGGTTCGCCCGATTGCCAGAACACGTCGATCGGGATGCCGCCGCGCGGATACCAGTAGCCGCCGATGCGGATCCATCGCGGCGACAGTTCGCGTTGCAGGCGCCTGGCGATCGCCACCGTGCAGTCCTCATGGAAGGCGCCGTGATTGCGGAACGATCCCAGGAACAGCTTCAGCGACTTGCTCTCCACCAGCCAGTCGCCCGGCACATATTCGATCATCAGATGCGCGAAGTCGGGCTGGCCGGTAATCGGACACAGCGATGTGAACTCCGGCGCGGTGAAGCGCACCAGATAGGTTTCGCCCTTCTGCGGATTGGGCACGCGCTCCAGCACCGCCTCCTCGGGCGAGTTCGGCAATTCCGCCTTGCCGCCAAGCTGCGTCAGCCCGGAATAGATCGTCTCGCTCATCGCTTCGTTTCCTTCGTTGCCAGCGGATCGGGCCGTGCCTCGATATCGCCTTGGGCCATCGCCGCCTCCAGCGCCGCCGCATGGGCTTCCAGCCCGCCCGCCTCGATGGCGGCGCGCAGTCCGGCCATCAGATCCTGATAATAGTGCAGATTGTGCCATGTCAGCAGCATCGGCCCCAGCATCTCGTTGGCGCGGAACAGGTGGTGCAGATAGCCCCGGGCATGCCTGGCACAGGCCGGACAGCCGCAATCCTCGTCCAGCGGCCGTTCGTCATGGGCGTGCCGGGCGTTGCGGATGTTCAGCGTGCCGCGCCGCGTGAAGGCCTGGCCGGTGCGCCCCGACCGGGTCGGCATCACGCAATCGAACATGTCGACGCCGCGGCGCACGGCGCCGACGATGTCCAGCGGCCGCCCTACGCCCATCAGGTAACGCGGCCGGTCGTCCGGCAGCATCGGCGCGGTGAAGTCCAGCACGCGAAACATTTCCTCCTGCCCCTCGCCGACGGCCAGCCCGCCGATCGCGTAGCCGTCGAAGCCGATGCCGGTTAGCGCGGCGGCCGATTCCGCCCGCAGATCCTCGTGGACGCCGCCCTGCACGATGCCGAACAGGCCATAACCCGGCCGATCGCGGAACGCCGTCCGGCAGCGCGCCGCCCAGCGCATCGACAGCCGCATCGAGTCCGCCGCCTGCTCGTGCGTTGCCGGGAAGGGGGTGCATTCGTCGAAGCACATGGTGATGTCGGCATCCAGTTGGTCCTGGATCTGCATCGACCGTTCCGGGGTCAGGTGGTGATACGAGCCGTCGACATGCGAGCGGAAGGTGACACCGTCTTCGTTCAGCTTGCGCAGGTCGGTCAGCGACATCACCTGGAAGCCGCCGGAATCGGTCAGGATCGGGCCGGGCCAGTCGGCGAAGCGGTGCAGCCCGCCCAGCTGCGCCACGCGCTCCGCCCCCGGCCGCAGCATCAGGTGATAGGTATTGCCCAGGATGATCCGGGCGCCGGTCGCGCGCACCGCATCGGCGGTCATCGCCTTGACCGTGCCGGCCGTTCCCACCGGCATGAAGGCCGGTGTCTCGACCGGGCCGTGCGCGGTAAGCACCCGGCCGCGCCGGGCCCCGCCGTCGCGGGCCAGGGTCTCGAAGCGGAACGCGCTGCTCATGTCGCCCTCCGCAGCAGCGATGTGTCGCCGTAGGAATAGAAGCGATAGCCGGCATCGATGGCATGCGCGTAGGCGCGCTTCATCCGCTCCGTCCCGGCGAAGGCGCAGACCAGCATGAACAGGGTCGATTTCGGCAGATGGAAATTGGTCATCAGCAGGTCGACGATGCGGAAGCGATGGCCCGGCGTGATGAAGATGGCGGTGTCGCCGGCGAATGGGTGCAGGATCCCGGTTGCGTCGGCCGCGCTTTCCAGCAGGCGCAATACCGTGGTGCCCACCGCCACGACCCTCCCGCCGGTGGCGCGGACCCGATTTAT
>JAHELM010000314.1 GCA_024644185.1 Rhodospirillales bacterium
GGTGCGGCTTGCGCCACCGGGGCGCAAGCCGCACCCGGGAAGGTAACGCCGCTGCCGACGGGAAAGGCCCGTTCGTAGTCCGGGTCATTGCCCGCCACGGGTAACCGCATATTCCAGATAATAGGGCGGCCCTTCGGCGGCGCCCTCCTTTTCCGGCCGCTCGAAATGCAGGCTCAGGACGAGGGTAATGTCGTAGTCGTGGCCGTCGGCCTGGAAGCGCACGGTCCTGCCCGGGAGGAGCGGGACGGACTGCTTCCCGCCGACGATCTCGACCACGGGGGCCACGCGCATGACGCGGCCGGCCGTACCTTTCCCGGCGTCGGTTTCGTCTCCGGTCTGGACCACCCGGAACAGGGGCGTTTCTATGGTAACGGGCTGAAATCCGCCGCGCCGGACAATCTGCATGATCAGTGCGCCGCCATCCGCCTTGATGTCCGACAGGGTCAGCTCGGTCTCCAGCATGCCCTGCCCGGTGGCTGGCTTGTAGTCCAGGGTGACCCGGTCACCCACGCGCAGCGCGATCCGGTTGCCCTCGGGCAAGCGCAGGCCGAGGGCGAAGTCGTTGGCAAACCGGAGAAGGCCCTGGTCCACCTGGATCAGATTGGCACTGAATTTTTCCGGGCCCGCGACCAGCACCTTCTTTTCGACCAGCCGCGCCCGTTCGCCGGACCGGGCCGATATCCGCGGATCGATCGGCGCCATTGCCGCATCCAGCCGCCGCGGAGGAGGAGCGATGAAGATTCTGGCCTCGCCGGCAATGGCATTCATCTGCGTGCCCTGTTCCTCGGGAATTTCCGCCGCCCGGACAGGTCCGGCCGCGGTGGCCGACAGCAGGACCAGGAAGACGACCGCCGCGCCGGCATCGGATCGCGAGTGCTGCATCAGTCTTCGCTCCAGTTCGAGCCGGTATTCCGGAAATTGAACAGCAATTCGCCCCAGTCGTTGAAATCGTCGTCAATTACCCGGTCTGACGGCTCGATATTGAAGGCAACCGGGTTTTCCAGCACGCCGTTCCTGTTCCAGTCGATGGCGACGTTGTTGCAGATGCCCTTGTTCTCGTCGATGGCGGTTTCATTGATCAGCGCCAGGCGCCCCCGCGAATAGTCGATGATGCGATCTCCCCGGGCATCGCAGTCGATATCGATGCCGTCCATCGCGTAGCGGTAACTCATGATGCTCTGGTGATTGGGTTCCTTTGTCGAGGAGTCATAGTTCTGTCCACCGTGGATCAGGTTCAGATTGTGGCCGAGTTCATGCATGACCGTTCCGGCGACCCGCAAGGTGCTCGTCAGGGATGAGTCGGGCAGCATGACCATAAAGTCGTTTCCCCAGCGTTCGGAGACCCCGCTGGCGCCACAGTTATAGGCGTCGTTTTCCGCGAACACCGCGTAATGGAAAATATCGCGGCGAGCGGCGGTGGAGGCGGTCAGCTTCAGGGCAGTGATTGTTACGGCGGTTTCGCCCGGCGCGGCACAGGGTGTCAGGTCCTCGATGAAGCCGATATAGTCGTAGAAGGGCAGGATGGTTCCGCCGCCGCGTTCGCCGACGGGTATCGCCACGGCGCTTCCGTCCGCACCGATCCGGGTCCCCTGGCCGCGGTCGATATGCAGGTGGATGCCCGGCCCGCCGGAAAGATTCAGGATCGGGGCGTCGGCGAAGGCCTGTTCCAACGGCGTCCAGGGGTCGACCGGCGGGATCTTGCCTTCCATGAAGTCGACCTCGACGAAGACATCCTTGTGGTTCGGGTCGGCACCGAGCGCCGGCAGGTCGACATCCACCCTGCCGTCGCCGTCGGCGTCGTAACCGTTGATCTCCCAGTCGTTCAACAATCCGTCGCCATCGTCGTCGCGCTGGTCGGGCGATGGCACGCGATAGTTCCGCGATTCGGTCGCCTCGCCCCCGTCATTGATCACGGCCACGCGGAAAAACTGGCCCGGCGCTCCCTCCAGGGGCGTGGCGTGCATGGCATAGTGCAGGACCGGATAGCCCAGAGTGGCGGCATCCAGCCCGCCGCCGTCATAGCGCAGGGCATTGACGAATACGGTTTCCCTGACCGTGCCCTCGATCTTGATTTGCGCGTGCACGTCGGCATTCGCGCTTTGCGTCAACAGCAGGAACCGATAGCGGCCGGGGGCGCTGCCCGCCCTCCAGCAACAGGTCGTGACATATTCCAGGCGCGGCTTGGGAAACGGCGTTGCCGGCGCGGTCACGGTGAATGTGCGGGTTGCCGATTCACCGTCCCGGTTGCGCATCTGCACGCCGTGGGCGCCGACAGTGGCGCCGTCCGGCACGGAAATCGGGCCGCCGCCCAGAAGTGCGCGGTTGAGGTCTGTTTCGCCCGCCGTTCCGGCATCCCAATAGACGCCGCTGCCGGTTTTTCCCTCGCCGTTGATCCCGACAAGCGTATGGGGTGGACCGCTGTCCGGTTCGAGGCTGTCCAGGACAGGCCCACCGCAGGCGGTGGCCAGCAGGCCCAGGGCGGCAAGCGCCGCCAGTCGGCCAAGATCGGAAGAAAAACTGCTGTTCATGCGTAATCCTGCGGACGCTGATCGGTTTCATGGAAATGCATTGGCGCAAATGGCCCGTTACCGCGTCGGGCCCGAACCACGATACAGCAAATCGACGCGCCTGGGGTTGTGAAAATCGCGCCTACGCGCAACTTTTCAGAATGCCTTCAACCGTTCCGTCGTTTCCGGATCGAGGAAACCGGCGACGGTGGCATCGGTTTCCAGGTGCAGCGCGCGGTTCAGGTCGGGCGTCGCCGCTGCGTTCAGCACCCGTTTCATCGCCCGCGCCGAAAGCGCGGGAAGGGCGCTCAGGCGCTCGGCCACAAGGCGGGCTTCGTCCAGCAGGACCGCATCGTCCACCACCCGCCACGCAAGGCCGATCGCCGCAAGCTCGCGCGCCGTGTAGCGGTCGCCGAAGAACAGCATCTCGCGGGCTTTGTTCAGGCCGACGAGCGCCGGCAGCAGGGACGTGACGGCCCCGGTCACGAAAAGATTCAGCGAGACCTCGGGAAAGAATCCCCTGGCGCTTTCCGCCCAGATCGGGAAATCGCAGTTGATCGCCCATTCGAACCCGCCGCCCACTGCCCAGCCGTTGATCGCCCCGACCACCGGCTTGGCGCCGAAGACGATGGCATGGGTGGCGCGCTGGATGGCAAGCACCAGGTCTCGGGCCGCGTCCTCGGTTTCCGGATGTACATGTTCGCGGCGATCGTCGCCGGCGCAGAATGCCTTGCCGGCACCGGTGAAGACGATGGCCCGCGTGGCCCGGTCGGCATTGGCATCGTCGAAGGCGCAGGCCACGTCCTCGATCAACTGGCGGTTCATGGCGTTGAGGCTACCGGGGCGGTTGAGCGTGATCGTCCGCACGCCGTTTTCGCCAAGGCTGCTCAACACCGTCCGGTAGGTTTTTTCGGTCATTGGTACCCCCTGATGACGCGTCTGGTTTTGCCCTCGGTAACGGGGAAGCTGCCGGCGGGAAGCACGCTGACGCGCGCACGGGCGCCCAGCGAAGCCTTGATCGCGTCCTCGATCCGCGCCGCCAGGCCGGCCCCCGCCATCCGTCCCTTCGCCAGTTCCACCTGTACCGGCAGCAGATCGTACGGAGGCGGGCTGTCCAGCACGATGCGGTAATCGCCGGACAATTCGGAAAACCCCCCGACCACCGCGGCGACCATGGTCGGGAACAGGTTGAGCCCGCGCACCACGACCATGTCGTCGCTGCGCCCCACCACCCGGAAGCGGAACCCGGTGCGCCCGCAGTCGCAGGGCGCGGTTTCGTCGACGGCGACGATATCGCCGGTGCGGAAGCGCACCAGCGGCTGGCATTCCCGCTTCAGATGGGTCAGGACCAACTCGCCGGTCTGGCCGGCCCGCAGGGTCAGGGGATCGCCGCTGTCCGGGTCGATCAGTTCGGGAAACAGCACGTCGCCGCCCAGGAAATGCAGTCTGGTATC
>JAHELM010000315.1 GCA_024644185.1 Rhodospirillales bacterium
CCAGTTTCTCTATGAATCGCAGGACGTGCCGTTCGGCCCGAACCACGGCTATTATTTTGCGGTGAACGATCCGGAGATCAGGTTCACCGCGTCCGGCGTCGCCGATAACGGGCTGAACTACGGCTTCAAGGTCGAGTTGAACGCCAATACCAGCGATACCGCGATTGCCGACGAGGTCGTGGCGCAGTTTGGCGGCACATGGGGCCGGTTGGAACTGGGCGACGAGGACGGGGCCGAGGATACCATGCAGCTGGGCGCCGAGAGCGTGATGGGCGGCTCGGGCGGGATCGACGGCAGCTATGGCATGGTGCTGTTCGACTGGAACAACGTGCGCACCGCCCCGGCGCTTGTCGGCGATACCTCCGACGCGACCAAGATCACCTACTACTCGCCGAATTTCAGCGGGCTGACGGCGGGAGTCAGCCTTACCCCGACCCAGCACGACGGGCAGGACGTGGGCACCGCCGGGGCGTGGGAGGACTCGATCGGCCTCGGCGTGAAGTACGCGGCCGAGCATGGCGGCGTGTCCGTTGCCGTGAGCGGCGTCCATGTCACGGCCTCGTCAACCGTCGTCGGAATAAAAGACGTGTCGTCCTGGTCTCTGGGCGGCACGGCCGGATTCGGCGCGGTCAGCTTTGGCGCCAGCTACACCGACAGTGGCAGTTCCCTGACAGTGTCGGGCCGGAACGACAGTTACTGGAACGCCGGCATCGGGTATTCCGCCGGCCCGATCTACCTGTCGATGGGATTTGCCTCCTATACCCACGACTGGGGCGGCGCGGACGCCACGCGCGACGTATTCTCGCTGACCGGAGACTATGCCGTGGCCCCGGGTCTGACGACCTATGCGGACGTCGTGGTGTCGTCGGAGGATTATCTGGCGCAGTCCAATGCGGCGAGCATCCTGATCGTGGGCGCGGCGCTGACCTTCTGATGCCACGGGGCTGGCCCGACAGGGATCGCACGCTCGGGGCATCGAGAGGAATCTCGCCAGAAGCGCCGGATCCGTGCTTTGCTGTCGGCAGGAAGGAGACCCAGCGATGATTTCGCCACGCCAGCAGCAGATCATGGAGATGGCCCGGCAGTCGGGAAAGGTGACCGTCGACGGCCTCGCCACGCGGTTCGACGTGACCCCGCAAACCATTCGCAAGGATCTCAACGATCTGTGCGACCAGCGGGCGCTGACGCGGACCCATGGCGGCGCCATGCTGGCCTCGGGGGTGGAGAACGTCTCCTATGACGCGCGGCGCCACCTGGCGCCCGTCGAGAAGCAGCGCATCGGTGCGTGCGCCGCCGCTCACATCCCCAACAACAGTTCGCTGTTCGTCAATATCGGCACCACCACCGAGGCGGTGGCGCGGCATCTGACCCGGCACGAGGGCTTGCTGGTCATCACCAACAATATGCACGTCGCCTCGATCCTGATGCCCAGCGAGAAGATCGACATCATCGTCGCCGGCGGCATGGTGCGTCGCGCCGACGGGGGAATTGTCGGCGAGTCGGCGATCGACTTCATCACCCAGTTCAAGGTGGATTTCGCGGTGGTCGGCGTGTCGGCCATCGACGACGACGGGGCGTTGCTGGATTTCGATTACCGGGAAGTCCGCGCGGCCAAGGCGATCATCGAGAACGCACGCAACGTCATTCTGGTTGCCGATTCCATGAAGTTCACCCGAACCGCGCCGGTGCGGATCGGGCACATCTCCGAGGTCGACATCTTCGTGACCGACCGGCCGCCTCCCGAGGCGATCGTCGAGATTTGCCGCCATGGCGCGGTGGATATCGAAGTGGCGGGCGGTTTGGACGAATCCGGGCCGGACGATGAGGCGGCATCCCTTTAACCATTTTTCGGTTGTATTTCGAAAAGTTCGGAAATAGGGTTCGTTTCGAACTTTCTCCTGAAAAAATGCTTTCGCATTGGGGTCGATGCGCAGTATGCGCGGGCACCCCAGAAACGAAAAGCCGTCGGGGGGAAGGAATCGGGGGGCCATGAATCCGGGCGTGGAATACGACCTTGCGGTGATCGGCGGCGGCGTCAACGGGTGCGGAATCGCCCGGGACGCGCAGGGCCGGGGTCTGCGGGTCGTGCTGGCCGAGATGGGCGATCTCGCCGGAGCCACCTCGTCGGCTTCGACCAAGCTGATCCATGGCGGGCTGCGCTATCTCGAGTACTTCAAGTTCCGGCTGGTCCACGAAGCGCTGGTCGAGCGTGAGGTTCTCCTGCGGGCCGCGCCGCATATCGTCTGGCCGCTGCGCTTCGTGCTGCCGCATCATGACGGGCTGCGCCCGTGGCCGGTCATCCGCCTCGGGCTGTTTCTTTACGATCATCTGGGTGGCCGGAAGATCCTTCCGGGAACCCGGTCTCTCGATCTTTCGCGCGATGCGGCGGGCACGGGTCTGAAGCCCCGGTTCCGGCGCGCCTTCGAATATTCCGATTGCTGGGTCGAGGATTCGCGCCTGGTGGTTCTGAATGCGCAAGACGCATTTTCGCGGGGCGCGGATATCCGGACGCGCACCAGGTGCACCGCTGCCCGTCGGGAACAGGGAAAGTGGCGGCTGACGTTGCGCGACGAGCGGACCGGCACGACCGCCGATGTCGTTGCGCGGGCAGCGGTCAATGCGGCCGGCCCCTGGGTCTCCGAAGTCCTGACCGGGGTGGCCGGCCTCGACGGCGGCCACCGGACGCGGATGGTCAAGGGCAGCCATATCGTCGTCGACCGGCTGTTCGATCACGATCGCGCCTATATCTTCCAGAACGCGGACGGGCGCATCTGCTTTGCCTTGCCCTACGAGACCGATTTCACGCTGATCGGGACGACGGATCTGGATTACCGCGGCGATCCGCGCGACGCCGAAATCACGATCGCGGAAACCGATTACCTGTTGCAGGCGGTCGGTGAGTATCTGGCGCGGCCGATCGAGCGCGACCGCATCCGCTGGTCCTATTCGGGCGTGCGGCCGCTCTACGACGACGGCGTATCGAAGGCGCAGGAGGCGACGAGGGACTACGTGCTGAGGCTCGATGCGCCGGGCAACGAAGCGCCGTTCCTGTCGGTGTTCGGCGGCAAGATCACGACCTACCGGCGGCTGGCGGAACATGCGCTGGAGCAGCTCGGCCGGTTCTTTCCGGGGATGGGGCGGCCGTGGACCGCCGCCGCATCGCTGCCGGGCGGCGATTTCGGCCATGCGGAGGTTCCCCGGCGGATCGCCGATCTGCGGGCCTCGTACCCCTTTCTTTCGCAGGCGCAGGCGCAGCGGCTGTTCCGTGCCTATGGGACGCGGTGCGGCGCGGTGCTTGCCGGTGCCCGGGCCATGGCCGATCTCGGACGCGATTTCGGCGCCGGCCTGTCGGAGCGCGAGGTCGAATACCTGATGCAGGAAGAATGGGCGGAATGCGCCGAGGATATCCTCTGGCGCCGGACCAGACTCGGGCTTCGGCTGGGGGCCGGGGCGCAGGCCATTCTGGACGAGTTCATGCAGACCAGGCGCCACGCGCCTGGCATGGCGGAGAGGCGGGGCTGAAGGGGCCGCCGCGTCGTGCGCCGGGTGCAGGAGACGGTCGAGGCGGTACAGGTGCGCGCCGCCGCGGCAAGGTCATCGTGAACGCGCACGCAGGGAGGACAAGAAATGTCAATCTGTCGTAACGTATCGGCGGCCGTGCTGCTGATGACGTTCGGTGCAACCCCGGCCTTTGCGGACGAGGCGGCCGCAAAGAAATGGGTCGACACCGAATTCCAGCCTTCCACGCTCTCGCAGGCAGAGCAGATGAAGGAAATGGACTGGTTCATCAAGGCTGCCGCCCCCTACAGGGGCATGGAAATCAACGTGCTGTCGGAGACCATCCCGACGCATGAATACGAATCCAAGGTTCTGACCAAGGCCTTCGAGGAAATCACCGGAATCAAGGTCAATCACCAGCTTCTGGGCGAAGGCGAGGTCGTGCAGGCGGTGCAGACCCA
>JAHELM010000316.1 GCA_024644185.1 Rhodospirillales bacterium
CCCAGAACAGGATCTGGCGGGCCAGATAGACCGAAAGCGTGCCGGAAATTCTCATGGCCGCGATCTCGCGGCGGCGGTCTTGCGGCGGCGACCGGGCATCAGCGCCCAGGCGCCCGCCAGGCCTGGAATCACGACATTGAGATAAAGCAGGGGAACCAGCCGCGGATTGCCGCCGGCCATGTTGTGCAGGGTGATCGCCAGGGTCTGCACCAGCAGCACCGCCAGCAGCGCGGCCAGCACCCGCCCGGATTGTCCGCGCCGGCTGAAGTCGCCGGACAGGACGATGGCGAGCCCCATCAGCGTGAAGGTGAAGGCCAGGAACGGGGCGACAATCCGGCTATGCGCCTCGGCCACGTATTCCATCTGTAGCCGCGGCGAAACCTGTGGCGGATCGAACAGATCCCAGAGGAACATTTCCTCCGGATTGCGCTCGCGGTTGCTCGGTACTTTCTCGCTGGCGACGCTGAGATCGATCGTGTGCTTGTCGAAATGCAGCATCGACAGCGTATTGCGCGCGCGGTCGAGTTCCTGGCGGTTGCCGTTGACCAGGACCACCCGCGGCCCGTCCTCGGTCTGCGCCAGGATACCGGATTCCGCCATCAGCGTGACCGGCTTGTCCGGGTCGCGGCCGTCATGCACCAGGATGCCGTTCAGCTGTCCGGCGCCGATGCGTTCGCGGATGAAGATGGAAATCGGCCCCGGCAGGGTATGGAACGCGCCTTCCTGCAGCAGGATGGTCGAATAGTCCGAACGGATGGCAAAGCGCATGTCGGTGAACTGGCGATACGACACCGGCAGCAGCCAGGCGTTCAGGGCGGCGATGGCCAGCGCCGCCAGCGCCGACAGCACCAGCGCCGGCACCGTCAGCCGCATGTTGCTGAGGCCGGCGGCGCGCAGCACGATCAACTCGCGGTCGCCGATCATCTTGTTGTAAACATAGATCACGGCGATGACGCAGGCGATTGGCAGGATCACCGTCAGGAAGCGCGGCAGGATCAGCATGGCCAGCCACAGGAACTCGCTGACGGGCAGGCCGCGATTGACCACCATGTCGACGAAGCGCAGCGATTGCGTCAGCCAGATGACAAAGCTGAGCACGACCGTCATGAACACCATGACGACCGCGGTCTGGGCAAGGATGTATCGCGAAATTCTGTTCATTCGGGCGCCACTTCGCCGCACTCTATAGGATCGAATTGTTGACTGCAAAAGTGAATTGTCGGACGGACGCCGCCCCATTAACCAGACCTAAGACATTCGCGTCTATTGATGCTAGACGAGTATGAGCCGGCCGTGGCAAGGCCGGGGGAAATCGCTGTCGGTGGGTGGAGCATGTCGGTGCGCGGAATGTTGGCCCTGTTGCGGCCGAAACAATGGATCAAGAACGCCTTCGTCGGGGCGCCGCTGTTCTTCACGCCCGACCTGGTGGCGCGCGATTCGGTGCTGGCGGTGGCGGCCGGCACGGGCGTGTTCTGCCTGGCGGCCAGCGCCATCTACTGCCTGAACGACCTGCGCGACCGCGAGGCCGACCGCAACCATCCGCTGAAGCGCAACCGGCCGATCGCCTCGGGCGCCGTCGGCGTGGGAACCGCGATCGCGGTGATGCTGGCGCTGCTGGCCCTGGCCGGCGCGGGCACGGCGCTGCTGGTGCCGCGGATCGCCACCGTGCTGGGCGCCTATCTGGCGCTGAATCTCGCCTATTCCTTCGGGCTGAAATCGGTCGCCATTCTCGACGTTCTGATCGTCGCCTTCGGCTTCGTGCTGCGCATCGAGGCGGGCGGCCGGCTGATCGGCGTCGATCCCAGCGCCTGGATCCTGATCGTCACCGGCCTGCTGGCGCTGTTCATCGCCCTGGCCAAGCGGCGCGACGATCTGGCCCGCGACCTCGACAGCAACCACCGCCGCAGCCTGGAGGGCTATACCAAGGCCTTCCTCGACGCCAGCCTGATGGCGGTTCTGGCGATGCTGCTGGTATCCTACCTGATCTTCACCACGGATACGGCGGTGATGGCGCGGCTGGGTACGCACCGGCTTTATTTCACCGCGCCCTTCGTCATCGCCGGTGTGCTGCGCTATCTTCAGTTGACCCTGGTCTACGAGCGGTCGGGTTCGCCCACCGATCTGGTCTATCGCGACCCGGGGCTTCAGCTCAGCGTCGCGGGATGGCTCGCGACCTTCGCCTTCATTCTGTACCTGTAAGGGAAAGCCCGTGCGCGCAAAGCATATGGAACTCAGCGGCTGGGGCCGGTCGCGCGTCGCCACCGTCGACGCCTGGCGGCCCGAGCGGATGCCCGACGCGATGGCGGTGCTGGGCGCCGGCCATCCGGGCGGGCTGATCGCCTATGCCGGCGGCCGCAGCTATGGCGACGCGCCCTTGAACGACGGCGGCTCGGTGCTGATGACCGGCCGGCTGGACCGCATCCTCGCCGCCGACTGGGAGGCCGGCGAGGTGGTGTGCGAGCCGGGCGTCACCTTCGGCGACCTGATGCGGGTGGCGCTGGCCCATGGCTTCGTCGTGCCGGTGACGCCGGGCACCGGATTCGCCACCATCGGCGGCGGCGTCGCCAACGACGTGCACGGCAAGAACCACGACCGCCACGGCAGCTTCGGCGACCATGTGCGCTGGATCGACCTGGCGCTGGCCGATGGCGAGGTGCGGCGGATCTCGCCCGACAGCGACCCCGACCTGTTCGCCGCCACCATCGGCGGCATCGGCCTGACCGGCATCATGGTGGCGGTCTGCATCGGCCTGCGCCGGGTGAAATCGAACGCGGTGCGGCTGTACGAGCGGCGCGCCCGCGACCTGGAGCATTTCCTGACCCTGCAGGAATCGGCGCGCGACGCGGCCACCTATTCGGTCGGCTGGATCGACGCCACCGCGCGCGGGCGCGAGCTGGGCCGCGGCATCCTGGAGACGGCCGAGGAATCGCGCGCCACCGCCGAGGTGCCGCCCGGCCCGCGCCGCCGCATGCCGCTGGAGATGCCCGGCTTCGCGCTGAACCGGATGACCGTCGGCCTGTTCAACACGATGTATTACAACCGCGTCCCGGCCGAGGGGCGCGAGCGCCACGCCCGGCTGGGCCAGTTCCTGTACCCGCTGGACTCGATCGAGGACTGGAACCGCCTCTACGGCAAGCGCGGCTTCTACCAGTTCCAGTGCGTGCTGCCGGATGCCGGGGCGCCGGCCGGCCTGCGCCGCCTGATGGAGGAGATTTCGGCCGCCGGCACCGGCTCGTTCCTGGCGGTGCTGAAGTCGCTGGGCGGCGCCGGGCGCGGGCATCTGTCCTTCCCCATGCGCGGCTATACCCTGGCGCTGGACTTCCCGGCCAAGCCCGGCGTGCAGGACCTGATGCGCCGGCTGGAACATCTGACGCTCGATTTCGGCGGCCGGATCTACCTGGCCAAGGACGCCACCATGTCGGCCGAATCCTTCGCCGCCATGTATCCGAAACTGGACGCCTTCCGCGACGTTCTGGAACGGGTCGACCCGAAGGGGCGGCTGGTCTCCGACATGGCGCGGCGGCTTAGGATCAGGGGGACGGGCGCATGACCGCGACACCGGAATACCGGCAGACCTGGCTGGTGCTGGGGGCCTCGTCGGCGGTGGGCCGGGCCTTCGCCCGCCAGGCGGCGGCGGCCGACGCCGACATCATCCTGGCCGGCCGCGACCGCGAGGACCTGGCCCGCACCGCCGAGGACGTGGCGATCCGCGGCCGCGGCCATGTGGGGGTGCTGGATTTCGACGCCGCCGACATCGCGTCGCATGCCGGCTTTGTCGCCGAATGCCGCGCCCGCGCCCGTTTTCTCAACGTCTTCGTCGCCGTCGGCGCGATGCCCGACCAGGCGGAAATCGACGCCGACTTCGCCCTGGCCTAGCGCGTGGTGGCGGTGAACTACACCGGCGTCATGTCGGTGCTGCACCGCCTGGCCCCGCTGCTGGAGGACCAGGGCGA
>JAHELM010000317.1 GCA_024644185.1 Rhodospirillales bacterium
GCCCGCCTGCTCCAGCACCGGAAAATAACTGTCGATCACCGCGTCGATCAGCGCGTAGGCCAGATAATCGGCGCCGCCGGTGCGAATCCGCCCCTTGCCGGCACGCAGCCGGCCGCGCACCGGCTCGAAACAATCGCCCGGCCACTCCTGGAAACTCAGGACGAACCCCTCGCCGATCACCAGCACAAGCTGCTCGTGCCGGAAGGGTCCGTCCTCGTCACGCGGCATGCGCAGCACGACCACCAGATATTCGTCGTAGATTTCGGTCTTCGGCCGCTGATGCGTGTGGATGACGTCGGACACCACCAGGGAATGCAGCCCGAAGGCATCGCCGACCGCCCGCACCTTGTCGAGATCGGCCAGCCCTTGCACGTCGACCCAGACCGTCCGGCCGGCGTCGCGCGGCGCGGCCAGGCCGGCGGCATCGCGCGGCCCGTCCTCGGCCAGCGCCTGCGCGTCCCAGGACATGACACGGATTTTCGTCGCCCGCGCGTCTTCCGGCGGCGCCAGCGTTCCGGGCGGCGCGCCGGGCGGCGGTCGCGTCTCGCGTTCGCGGGAGACAATGCGATCCGACGGTCCGCGCCTTGCCTTGCGGCCAGATGCTGTCACGCGCGTCTCCTTGCAGGGTGCGAACGCAAGTCTATCACGGATCGACCGCGAACCCGAGCGTATCGGCCAGCGCCCGATAGCATCCCATGGCGCGGTCGTGGTCGGCCATGTGCGCGGTGACATAGGCGAAGCCGAAATTGTGCTCGACACTTCCCCAACCCAGCGACCCGCCGATCCCGGCCATTCCGAAGCCGTCAGGCTCGATCTGCACGCCGAAGCCCCAGGAAACCGGCCGCTCCAGCAGAAGATCGACGCCGGCGGTCCGCACCGATATCGCCCGCGCGACCATCGCGGGCGACAGCAGCCGGCGGCCGCCCAGCATGCCCCCGGCGGCCAGCCCGGCGTAGAGACGGGCGACGCCACGCGCGGAACCGTGGCCGTTGATCGCCGGGAATTCGGTGCGCCGCCAGGCGGCGGAATTGACGGTCACGCCGTCCAGCAATCCGGGTGGATTGCCGAGCGCCCTTGCATACATCGAATCCTCGGGAATTCCCCGCTCCGCCAGCCAATCGCCGTCCAGCCCCGTCACCGTCGCGCAGCGCGCGGCGTCGGCCTCCGACAGGCCGAAATGGAAGTCGATACGCCAGGGGCCGGCAATGGCGTCGCGCAGATAGGCGCCGATACGCTTGCCGCTCACCCGGCGCACGACCTCGCCAACGAGATGACCATAGAACCAGGCGTGTTCGCCATGGCGGGTTCCCGGCTCCCACCACGGTTCCTCGTCCGCCAGGGCGCCGACGATACGATCCCAGTCGCAGATCGCCGCCGCGTCGAGGGGCCTGCGCAGGCCGACGAGACCGGCCTGGTGGGTCAGCAGCCAGCGGACCGGGATTTCCGCCTTGCCCGCCCGGCCGAACTCTGGCCAGTAGCGGGCCACCGGCGCATCGAGATCAACCGCCCCGCGGTCGGCGAGATGCAGCAAACAGATCGCGGCGAAGGGTTTGCTGACGGAATAGGCGTGAACCAGCGTCTCGCACCGCCAGGCGCGCCCGGAGACAGGATCGGCCAGCCCGCCCCAAAGATCGACGACCTGTCTGCCGTCCACGATGGCGCAAAGCCCGGCGCCGGTTTCTCCAAGCTCGACAAAGCAGCGTTCGAAGGCGTTGCCGACGGCTGCAAACGCATCGTCGCAACGTCCCGCGATCAGGGTATGGCGCATGACCCGTCCTCGGCGACCTGAGCGGTCGGTTATGCGTCGGTCCGGCCGGCCGTGGCAAGCGAAAGGCGGCGGGCCTCGGCGACGGCCCGTCAGGCGGCGCTGCGAATCGCGGCGGCCCGAATCTCCATCTCGCCGGCGCGGTCGGGCTCGCCGGCCTTGCGCAGCAGGCGGGCGAAATTGTCGAGGCTGTCGGCCAGTTCCGGGTGGTCCCTGCCAAGCCGCTTCTCGCGGATCTCCAGCGCCCGCTCGACCAGCCGCACCGCATCGGCGTGCCGTCCCAGCGCCTGGAACACCGAGGCCATGCGGCCCAGCGTGGTGGCGATATAGGGGTGGTCGGCCTCCAGCGTCTTTTCCTGCACCTCCAGCGCCTGCTTGTAGACCGCCAGCGCATCGTCGTTGCGGCCGAGATCGTCCAGCAGACCGGCGAGATTGATCATGACATCGGCCAGTTCGGCGCGGTCGCCGGTAACCTTTTCCAGGATCGCCAGCGCCCGCCGATACATCTCCTCGGCCCGCTCGTGGCTGTGCATGTCGTGATACAGCAGCGCCAGATTGTTCACCGTCGCCGCCAGTTCCGGATGGTCCGGGCCCAAAGTCTTTTCCTGGATGCCGATGGCGCGTTCGAACAGCGGAATCGCCGTCTCGCGGTCGCCGCGCGCGCGATGCAACTCGGCCAGCCCGTTCAGAATGCCGGCCACCTCGGCGCTGTCTGGCCCGCGCGACTCTGTCATGGCGGACAGCGCGGTTTCGTATAGCGGCAGGGCGGCGTCGTATTCGCCATAGGCATCGTAGAGCGCGGCCAGACTGGCCAGCGCCATGCCGAGTTGCAGCGGACCGCCGGAGTCGCCCCGTGCCGCCTGGATCGCGCCTTTCAGCTCCAGCTCGGCCTCGATATCGTTACCGCCATCCATCGCCGCCTGGGCGGCGGTCATATGAGATTGCCAGTCTTTCCCGGTCACTTCCGCGGACGTCATTCCATGCCCTCCTTTCGCGCATGCGATCATAGGCGCCAACGGTATCGGGAAGGTAAACACGGCGAGAAAAAACCGGCCGCCCCACGCGCGAGGCGGCCGGAGACCGGAAACCGGAGTCAGGAGGAAGAATTCAAACCCAGCCGCCGTCGGCGATGTAGTTCTGGTTGGAGCAGACACCCGAATCGTCGGACGCGAAGAACAGCACCATGCGGGCGATGTCGGCCGGCATCAGCTTGCGCTTGACGCATTGCCGGGTCATCAGTTCCTGCTCACCCTCGGGCGTCAGCCAGAGATCGATCTGGCGCTGGGTCATGATCCAGCCGGGCAGGATCGAGTTGACGCGGATATTCTTTGGGCCGAGATCGCGGGCAAGCGCGCGGGTAAGCCCCTGGATCGCCGACTTGGCGGTGGTATAGCAGGGCATGTTGCCCTGCCCGATCACCCAGCTGACCGACCCCATGTTGACGATCGCGCCGCCACCGGCCTTCTCCATGTCGGGAATCACCGCCTGGGCGCAGAAGAACTGGTGTTTCAGGTTGGCCGCGAACCGCTCGTCCCAGTATTCCGGGGTGACCGATTCGATGGAGTGGCGGTCGTCGCGCGCGGCGTTGTTGACCAGCACCGTGATCGGGCCCAGCGCCTTGCGCACCCCGTCGACGGCGCGGCGCAGGGCGTCGATGTCACGCAGATCGCATTTCTCGAAATGCACTCTTGCGCCCTTCGGCAGATCGGCCAGCAATGCCTTGGCGGCCTTCCCGTCCATATCCAGGAAGCCGACGCGCGACCCCTGGTCGACGAAGTGCCGCACGATGGACTCGCCGATGCCCGACGCCCCGCCGGTTACCAGAACGGTTCGCCCCTTGAGGCTGGGATAGATCGCGCCTTCGGCCATTGGATGCTCCTTTTCGTTGGTACGGTACAGCGAGGTTCAGCCGCCGATGGTGGCCCGCCGGTCCGCGGGTTCCACGGCGCCCGGGCCCGCGAATTTCCGGTCGATCTCGGCAAGGGTGCGCAGCGCCATGCCCTCGACGATCATGTCGGTGCCGGATGGCCGCACATGAATCCGCGTGCGTGTCAGCAGCCATGGCAACACCGTTTCGGCCAGCCGCGCCTCGTAGGCTTCGCGCATCATCGGGAAAGCCTCCATGATCGGGCCGGTCAGCACCACGTGGCGCGGATCCAGCACCGAAACCGCGACGGCGACCGCGAC
>JAHELM010000011.1 GCA_024644185.1 Rhodospirillales bacterium
GGCGAGGGCGAAAAGGACCAGGCGCCGGAACTATTCAAGGGCGAGCAACTGGGCAACCGTGCGTCGCCGCTGCAGTTCGACATCGCCGTCGATCCGGTCGAGGGCACCAGTTATCTGGCCAAGGGCATGACCAATGCGATGGCGGTGATCGCCATGGCGCCGCGCGGGACGATGTTCGATCCGGGCCCGGCCTTCTACATGGAAAAATTCGCCGGACCGCCGGCGGTGCGCGGCAAGATCGATCCGGCGGCGCCGGTGGCCGACAAGCTGGCGGTGTTGTCGCGGGAGCTGGGCAAGCCGGTCTCCGAACTGACGGTCTACGTTCTGGAAAAGCCGCGCCACAAGGAACTGGTGGCGCGTATCCATGCGGCCGGCGCGCGGGTTGCGCTGTATCCGGCCGGCGACGTGGCGGGCGCGCTGATGGCAGCCATACCGGACTCCGGAATCGATGCGCTGATGGGCACCGGCGGCACGCCCGAAGGCGTGATCTCCGCCTGTGCCATCCGCCTGCTGGGTGGCGAATTCCTGGGCCGCATCGACCCGCAACTGCCCAGCGAGATCATCGCCGTGCGCCAGCAAGGGCTGGACACCGCGCACTGGTACCGGGTGGACGAGCTGGTGCGATCGAACCAGGCCTATTTCTGTGCCACCGGCATCACCACCGGGCTGCTGTTCGACGGGGTGGAGCGGACCCGCGGCCACGAGAAGACGCAGACTTTGATGATTGCCGGGCCAGGCGGCGAGCGCCAGATCCTGACCACCTGGCACCGCCGCGCGGCATCGTAAGGAAAAAAAACAGCCACGCGGCATCGTAATAACAGGGTTGTATTCGGAAGGACCACGCATCATGCCGAAGAACCGCAGGGTCGACCGCCCGATCATACTGGGAATTGTCGGCGATTCGGCCGCCGGCAAGACCACGCTGACGGCAGGCATCGCGCATATCCTGGGGCCTGAACGGGTGGTCACAATATGCACCGACGACTACCATCGCTATTCGCGCATCGAGCGGGCGAAAAACGGCATTTCGGCGCTGGACCCGCGCGGCAACTACATCGACATCCTGGAACAGCACATCAGGCTGCTGCGCGAGGGCCAGCCGATCCTCAAGCCGGTCTACAACCATCACGGCGGCACGCTGGACGCGCCGGAATACGTGCAGCCGAAGGAATACGTGATCCTCGAGGGGCTGCTCGGCTACACGACCCGCACCATGCGCGATTGCTATGACGTGAAGGTTTATCTGGAACCGATCGAGGATCTGCGCGTCAGGTGGAAGATCCAGCGCGATACCGCCAAGCGCGGCTATTCGGTGGAGCAGGTTCTGGACTCGCTGAAGAAGCGCGAGCGCGACAGCGCCGATTTCATCCGCCCGCAGCGCACCTTCGCCGATATCGTGGTGCAGTTCTATCCGCCCGCCGGACTGTCCGACGAGACCGGGGCGCACCTTAACGTCCGTCACACGCTGCGACCGACCTTGCCGCATCCCGACCTGTCGCCGGTACTGGACCTTGGCGTGCGCAACGGGCTGAAGCTGGAACTGTCGCGCGACACCGATGGCAAGCCGGTCGACGTTCTCGACATCGCCGGCGACATCGATGCCCGCCGCGCCAAGGCGATGGAGGATCTGCTCTGGGGCCTGATCCCGGAGGCCCAGCATCTGCGCGAGAAACTGGGCGAATTCATCGACGCACGCAACGAAACCGCAATCAGCCATTCGCTCGCGCTCTGCCAGCTCTTCATCACCTATCACATGGTGAAGGCGGCGATGGGCGTGCACGCAATCTGACGAACAGGGCAGGGAGAACGGCCATGGCCATGATTTCGCTGAGGCAATTGCTGGATCACGCCGCCGAGCACGGCTATGGCGTACCGGCGTTCAACATCAACAACATGGAACAGCTGATCGCCATCATGGAGGCGGCGCGGCGCACCGATTCCCCGGTGATCCTGCAGGCCAGCCGCGGGGCGCGATCCTATGCCGGCGACACGATCCTGCGTCACATGGTGATGGGCGCGGTCGAGATGCATCCGGAAATTCCGGTGTGCATGCATCAGGATCACGGCAACACGGTGCAGACCTGCATGTCGGCGATCACCAACGGGTTCACGTCGGTGATGATGGACGGCTCGTTGCAGGAGGACGCCCGGACCCCGGCCAGCTACGACTACAATCTCGACATTACCGGCCGGGTGGCGGAGACGGCGCATATGGTGGGCGTCTCGGTGGAGGGCGAACTGGGCTGCCTCGGCTCGCTGGAAACCGGCGAGGGCGACAAGGAAGACGGTCACGGCTTCGAGGGCAAGCTGGACCGCGACATGCTGGTTACCGATCCCGACCAGGCGGCGGATTTCGTCGCCCGCACCAAGGTCGACGCGCTGGCCGTGGCCATCGGCACCTCGCACGGCGCCTACAAGTTCAGCCGCCAGCCGACCGGCGACATCCTGGCGATGGACGTGGTCAAGGCGATCCACGAACGGCTGCCGGAAACCCATCTGGTGATGCACGGCTCGTCCTCGGTGCCGCAGGACCTGCAGGACATCATCAACGAATTCGGCGGCGAGATGCCGCAGACCTATGGCGTGCCGGTCGAGGAAATCGTGCGCGGCATCCGGCACGGCGTGCGCAAGGTCAATATCGACACCGACTGCCGGATGGCGATGACCGGCCAGTTCCGCAAGGTGGCACGGGAGAAGAAGGCGGAGTTCGACCCGCGCGCCTTCCTCAAGCCTGCCCTGGCGGCGATGGAAAAGCTGTGCGCCGATCGCTTCGAGGCTTTCGGCACCGCGGGCAACGCTTCGAGAATCAAGCCGATTTCGCTGGCGGAGATGGCCAAACGGTACAAATCAGGTGCGCTCGACCCGAGGGTCTCGGGCACCGCGCGGGCGGCGGAATAGATCAGGCCGCAGGCAAGGAGATCAGACATGAGTGGCAAGAATTATACGGCCGGCGTCAAGGAATACCGGGCGACCTATTGGGATCCGAACTACACGCCCAGGGATACCGACCTGCTGGCCTGTTTCAAGGTGGTGCCGCAGGCCGGCGTCGATGCCGAAGAAGCCGCCGCCGCGGTTGCCGCGGAATCCTCGACCGGAACCTGGACCACGGTGTGGACCGATCTGCTGACCGACCTGGAACATTACAAGGGGCGCGCCTACCGGATCGAGAAGGTGCCCGGCCAGGCCGATGCCTGGTTCGCCTTCGTCGCCTATCCGCTGGACCTGTTCGAGGAAGGCTCGGTCGTCAACGTCATCACCTCGCTGGCCGGCAATGTTTTCGGCTTCAAGGCGGTACGGTCGCTGCGGCTGGAGGATGTGCGCTTTCCCATCGCCTATGTGACCACCTGCGGCGGGCCGCCGCATGGTATCCAGGTCGAGCGCGACATCATGAACAAGTATGGCCGCGCCATGCTGGGCTGCACCATCAAGCCGAAGCTGGGGCTGAGCGCCAAGAACTACGGCCGGGCGGTCTATGAATGCCTGCGCGGCGGCCTGGATTTCACCAAGGACGACGAGAACGTCAACAGCCAGCCCTTCATGCGCTGGCGCCAGCGCTTCGACTTCGTGGCCGAAGCGGTGCACAAGGCGGCGGCGGAAACCGGCGAGCGCAAGGGCCATTACCTGAACGTTACCGCGCCCACGGTAGAGGAGATGTACAAGCGTGCCGAATACGCCAAGGAACTGCGCATGCCGATCATCATGCACGACTTCCTGACGGCGGGTTTCACGGCGCATACGTCGCTGGCGAACTGGTGCCGGGCGAACGGCGTGCTGCTGCATGTCCATCGCGCCCTGCATGCCGTGCTGGATCGCAACCCGAACCACGGCATCCATTTCCGCGTGCTGACCAAGATGTTGCGTCTGTCCGGCGGCGACCATCTGCATTCCGGCACCGTGGTCGGCAAGCTGGAAGGCGATCGCGAGGCGACGCTGGGCTGGATCGACATGATGCGCGAGCGCTTCGTGCCGGAAAACCGTGCCCGCGGCATCTTCTTCGACCAGGACTGGGGGCATATGCCGGGCCTGTTCCCGGTGGCGTCCGGCGGCATCCATGTCTGGCACATGCCGGCGCTGGTCGCGATCTTCGGCGACGATGCGGTGTTCCAGTTCGGCGGCGGCACGCTGGGTCATCCCTGGGGCAATGCCGCGGGCGCGGCGGCCAACCGGGTGGCGCTGGAGGCCTGCACCGAGGCCCGCAACCAGGGCCGCGACGTCGAGCGCGAGGGCAAGGACATCCTGACCGCGGCGGCGAAGCACAGCCCCGAACTGAAGGCGGCGATGGAGACGTGGAAGGAAATCAGATTCGAGTTCGACACCGTCGACAAGCTTGCGGCACAGAGCTGAACCCCGGGTGCCGAGGAGGCAGAAACCGATGAGCAAGACCCTGAAGATTGCCGATTACCGATCCAGCCTGGACGATCCGGCCAGCCGGAAATACGGCACGTTTTCATATCTGCCGGAAATGGATGCGGCCCGCCTGCGCAAGCAGATCGAGCACATGATCGCCAAGGGCTGGATTCCGGCCGTCGAACATGTCGAGGCGGCGCGGGCCGGCGACGATTACTGGTACATGTGGAAGCTGCCGATGTTCGGCGAGAAGGCCATCGACCGGATACTGGCGGCGGTGGCCGAATGCCACGAGGCCTGGCCGGGCCATCTGGTCCGCCTGATCGGCTATGACAACATCAAGCAGTCACAGGGGTTCAGCGCCGTCGTCCACCGGCCCGGTGGATGACGACGCCGCCCCGCGCAATCAGCCCTTCACGCAGACGATCTGCTTCAGCGTGTGGACGATCTCGACCAGATCGGCCTGGGCCGCCATGACCGCGTCGATATCCTTGTAGGCCATCGGCGTCTCGTCGATGACGTCGGCGTCCTTGCGGCATTCGACGCCCTCGGTCGCCTTCGCGTGGTCCGTCAGCGTGAAGCGCCGCTTGGCTTCCCCCCGCGACATTGCGCGGCCGGCCCCGTGCGAGCACGAGCAGAACGAATCCGCATTGCCCTTGCCGCGCACAATGAAGGAGCGTGCGCCCATCGAGCCCGGAATGATGCCCAGCTCCCCCGCGCCGGCGCGCACCGCGCCCTTGCGGGTGACCCACACCTCCGCGCCGAAGTGCGTTTCCTTCGACACGTAGTTGTGGTGGCAGTTCACCGCCACGTCGCCGAGGGCGAAATCGCGGAAGCGCGCCTCCATCACGGCCAGGACCCGGTTCATCATGATCCGGCGGTTGGTGCGCGCGTAATCCTGCGCCCAGCCCACCGCCTTCACATAGTCGTAAAAGTGCTCCGACCCTTCCGCCAGATAGGACAGGTCCTTGTCCGGCAGATGGATGAACCAGCGTTCCATCTCGCGCTTGGCGAGTTCGATGAAGTAGCTGCCGATCCGGTTGCCGATGCCGCGCGAGCCCGAATGCAGCATCACCCAGACGCGATCCGCCTCGTCGAGGCAGACCTCGATGAAGTGGTTTCCGGTGCCCAGCGTGCCCAGGTGCGACACGTTGTTGGCCTGGCCGATCCTGGGGTGCCTGCCGACGATCTCGGCAAGTCCGTCGCCCAGCGGCTGGTTGCGGTGCATGGTCTCGGCCCAGGCCTTCTCGACATCCCTGGGCACATCGGCCCAGGCGCCGCGGTCACCCTTCCGGCCATCGTTGGTCCGGCCATGAGGCACCGCGGCCTCGATGGCCGAGCGCAGGCCAGACAGATCGTCGGGCAACTGGTGCGAGGTCAGCGAAGTTTGGACCGCCATCATGCCGCAGCCGATATCGACGCCCACCGCCGCCGGGACGATCGCGCCCTTGCAGGGAATCACCGAGCCCACGGTCGCGCCCATTCCCCAATGCACGTCCGGCATGACGGCCAGGTGCCCGTGGACGAAGGGCAGGGCGGCCACGTTCTTCAGTTGCTGCAGCGCCGTGTCCTCGACCGGCACGCCGTCGGTCCAGGCCTTGATGCCCGCGCCGGCGGTTTCGATGTAGTTGAAGCCTGCCACTTTCCTTCTCCTTCTTCCAACAGTACCGCAAAACGATAAAACGCGTTCTTACTCCGCCGCCGCCGGGACAGTGTCGGTCTCGACGGCGCCCATATGCTTCGCATCGGCCGCCGCGAACGGGTCGCCTTCCAGCAGGATGCATTGCAGTTCCGCCGGCGAGATCGGGCGTCCGAGAGCTTGCGCAAAGCGCGCCGCGTCGGCATCGCGTCCGGGATAAAACCGCAGGAACATCCGCATGACCTCTGCCGGCCCCAGCAGGCCGAACCGCTCATGCAGATCGATCCTGCCGGGTCGGACCAGGGCCGGATCCAGGTGTTCCGGGTGGTTGCTGGTCATCACCAGAAGCCGACCTTCCGGCGCCGCGACGCCATCGATCGCATTGAGCAGGCCGCTGAGCGTGGCCTGGCCCGGGGATTGCGCTTCCGGCTTCCCGTTCTCGGTGACGCGGGCCCGGGCAATCCGGATGGCGTCGATATCCTCGACCAGCAGGATTGCGTCCTGCGGGGTCTCGGCGAAGGCCTCCATCAAGCCGCTGTCGGACGTCACCGATGCCAGATTCAGCGCATAGACCGGCTTGGCGAGGCGGCTTGCCAGAGCCAGGACCACGGACGACTTCCCGGTTCCCGGCGGACCGGAAAACAACAGGCCGCGCCGGTAGGGAATTCCCCGCTCGGCATACCAATCGCCGGATGCGAAGAACCATTCGGCATCACGCACCAGCCGATCGAGCTGGCGTGGCGGCAGGATCACCGAGTCCAGCCCGCGCGGGCGCTTGCTGGACGACAACTGCCAATAGCCTTCGCGGAAGTCGTAGACGCGGACCCGATCGTCGCCGGCGCACAGCACCGCCGCCTCGTGGATCAGCGAGCGCAGGAACGCCTGACTGCGGCCCAGCGAGCGCAGGTGGAAGTGCTGGCGCAGGAAGTGGCCCCGGGCATTCTCCTCGTCGATCCGATAGTGCAGAACCACCGGGCGACCCCGGTGCAGGAAGAGGTGGTAACCCTCGCCGGGAACCAGATCCCAGGCACCGTCGCCGATCTGACGCGCGTCGATGTCACGCCGGCCGGACAGCCGCAACCGCCGGCTGCGCCGCGCATAGGGATGGCGGGCCAGCCAGACCCGGATCCAGACAAAGCCCGGATCGGTGTTGTCGACCTCCAGCGTGATCGTGCACCACCGCAAGGCAAGCTGGTACAGCCCGCGGGGCACCGCCTGCGCCAGGTACAATGCCGTGCCGATGGACGACGCGGTGACCACGCCGATGAACATTTCGTTGCCGCCGATCTGTGCCGACAGCCATGCATAAAACTGCTCGTACATCATGTGCTCCGTCGGGACGCAAAAGCGTCCAGCCGCGGCCCGAGGGTCGCGAAAATGTCGGTTTCAGGAGATTTCCGATGCGGAAACCGCGCCTGTTCGGGGCGGTCGATCCGGTCTGGTCCCGTTGCGCCGTCCGGCGTCGGGACCGTCGAGCAGTCTCTAGCTGCCCCAGTACCCGAACGCGAGACCGCGCGCCGGGACAAACCACCCGCCGCCGCCGCGTATGTTCGATTGGTACTTAGGCATTCAGTGCTCCCTGTATTCGCCTTGTGCGAAGGGGGTGGCTTGTACAACAAAAAACAGGGTCCTGTAAAGACCCTGTTTCAACCCGTGATACCTTCGGGCAGGTATCAGCCCTTGGCGTCGTTCGCCTTGAGTTCCTTGTAGAAGTCATAGGCGCCCATGACGATGACCACCACAACGATGGCGATCAGCGGCGGCTCCATGATCTTCAGCGCGATATAGCCGACGAAGACGGCGAAGGCGGCGATGGAGGTGGCGCCGATGATTTTGTCGATCATGATGGATTCCTTCCCTTGAAAGGCGGATGTTTCATTGTGGGTCAGCCCGCGGTCACCCGGTTGTGCAGCCAGCGCGCGGTCCGCAGCAGGCGGGCATCGTCGCCGGCCGGGCCGACCAGTTGCGCGCCGATCGGCATGCCGTTTTCGCCCTGCATCACCGGTACCGTCACGGCGGGCGTGCCGCAGAAGGTCCAGGCGGTACAGAACATCGGGCTTCCGGTGGAGTCCAGACCCCTTGGCGCCTCGCCCGTGGTCGGCAGGGTGAGGATGGCGTCGAAATTGGCGAACAGCTGCGACAGTCCGTAATTCAGAAGTTCGATCCGTGACAGCGCGTCGTTGTAGTCGACGGCGGTGATCGCGAGGCCGCGCTCGATCTGGTTGCGCAGGGTCGGGCTCATCCTGTCGCGCCCCTGCTCATGGAGCGCGCGGTAGCTACGGGCGATATCGGCCTCCATCACGGTGCCGTGCCAGGCGATGACATGCTCGAAGGCGGACGGCAGGGGGACTTCCCGCACGCAGTCTCCCAGCATATCCACCAGTTCCTCGATCGCCGCGCGGGCATCGGCGTCCGCCTTGTCCCAGATTGGCGTGCGCACGAAGGCTATGCGCGGGGCGACGGGCGGTTCCGCCGTGGCCGTGGCCACCAGCGCCGGGCGGACATGCGGGCGCATCTGCGGGTCGGCGGCATCGAAACCGGTGAGGACTTCCGCGATCAGGGCCAGATCGTCCGCGCCGCGCGCGAAGAAACCGAGGATGTCGAGCGGCGGCGACTGGGTCAGCACGCCGAAACGCGAGATCAGGCCGCGGCTGGGCTTGTATCCCCAGACGCCACAATAGGAAGCCGGGCGGATGACCGAACCGTTGGTCTGCGAACCGATGGCCAGCGGCATCTGGAAGGATGCCACGCCGGCCGCCGAGCCGCTGGACGATCCGCCCGGCGTGCGCGTCGGATCGTGCGGGTTCTTCGTCTTGCCCGGGTGGTAGGTCGCCAACTCGGTGGTCACCGTCTTGCCGAGGATGACCGCACCCGCCTGACGCAGCAGTGAAACCACAGTTGCGTCCTGCCTGGGCTGGCGGCCCTGCAGCAGCACCGTGCCGTTCTCGGTAGGCATGTCGGCCGTGTCGATGATGTCCTTCAGGCCGACCGGGACGCCGTGCAACGGCCCGACAGGGCCGCCGACCGCGCGGGACTCGTCCAGTATCGCCGCCTGCTTGAGTGCGTATTCCGGGTCCAGGTGGACCCAGGCCTCGACCGCATCGTCGACTTCGGCGATACGGTCGAGGCAGGCTTGCACCAGATCCCGGGACCGCAACGAGCCCGCGCGGATTGCCGCCGCCGCCTCGCTGGCCCCGAGCAATGCCGGGTTCACGGCACTCATGCCTGTCCGACCTCTACTTTCCGTAGAAATAATCGGGGAGCCAAAGCGCGATCTCCGGGAAAATATAGAGAAGCACCATGGACAGGATCACCATCGACAGGAACGGCATGACGCCCTTGAAGATTTCCACCAGCTGCACGTGCGGTGGAGCAACTCCCTTCAGGTAGTAGGCGGCCATCGCCATGGGCGGCGTCATGAAGGACGTTTGCAGGTTCAGCGCGACCAGGATACCGAAGAACAGCGGGTCCACGCCGAAATGCTTCAGCATCGGCAGGAAGATCGGCACGAAGATGACGATGATCTCCGACCATTCCAGCGGCCAGCCCAGCAGGAAGATGATGATCTGCGTCAGAATCAGAAACGTAACCGGGGACAGTTCCATGCCCAGCACGAATTCCTGTACCAGATCGTGCCCGCCGAGATAGGAGAACACCGACGAGAAGGTCCAGGACCCGACGAACAGCCAGCAGACCATCGCCGCGGTACGCACGGTCAGATAGACCGATTCCTTCAGCCGTTCCCATGTCAGGGCACGGTAGGCGGCGGCAAGAATCAGGCCGCCCAACGCGCCCAGCGAAGCCGCCTCGGACGGCGTGCCCCAGCCGAACAGGATGGCGCCGAGCACGGCCATGATCAGGATGAACAGCGGGAAGAACGAGGTCGCCAGCATCAACATGACGCGGCCGAACGGGATGTCTTCCTGCATCTCGGGTTTCGGCGCCAGGCTCGGGTTGATCAAGACGCGGCTGACGACGTACATCATGTACAGGCCTGCCAGCATGAAGCCGGGGATCATGGCCGCGGCATAGAGCTTGACCACCGACACGCCGGCCGCCGCCGCGTAGACGATCAGCATGATGCTGGGCGGGATCAGGATGCCCAGGCATCCGCCGGCGCAGATCACGCCGGCCGAAAAGGCGGTGTCGTAGCGCGCCTTCAGCATCTGCGGAAAGGCCAGCAGGCCCATCAGGGTCACCACGGCGCCGATAATGCCGGTCGCGGTGGCGAACAGCGCGCAGGTCGCCAGGGCGGCGATCGCCATCGAGCCGGGGAACCGGCGGGCGGCGATCTGCAGGCTGGAGAACAGCCGGTCGACGATATTGGCGCGCTCGACGATATATCCCATGAACAGGAACAGCGGCACCGCGGTCAGCACGTCGTTCGACATCACCGAATAGGTCTGGTTGACGAACAGGTCGAAGACCCGGTTGTCGAAGATGCTGTGCATCCGCTCGGGGTCGTAATAGGCGTAGTAGCCGAAGCCGAGACCCATCGCCATCAGGGTGAAGGCAATCGGAAAGCCGAGCAAGATCGTAAAGATGAAAATGCCCAGCATGAAAATGGCAATCTGGGGGTCGGTCATCAGCGGGCTTCCTTCGTATGCTCGGCCTGCTTGCGGATCTCATCCTCATGCTGGTGCAGCAACACGGTCTCGAGTTCCTCGACGTCATGCGGGCGGGCCGGCCACTTGCCGTCCTTCAGGCACATCGCGCAGCGCGCGACTTCCGCCAGGCCCTGCAGGAACAGAATGGCGCCGGCCAGGGGAATTACCGTCTTGAACGGCGAAATGGGCACGCCGGCGGGGCTCATCACGCTGACTTCGCCGCGGCCCATGTTGTAGCTCCAGGAGTCCATGGCATAGGTGGCGCCCGCATAGATGAGCGCGATGACGGCGGGAAAGAAGAAGACGATGTAGAGGGTCAACTCGATGGCGGCCTGCGTGCGCAGGGGCAGCAGCCGGTATATGACGTCGCCCCGCACATGGCCGTCGCGCGACAGGGTATAGGCGCCGGCCATCATGAACATCGTACCGTACATGATGTAGCTGATATCGAAGGCCCATGAGGTCGGACTGCCGAGGAACCTGCGGACGAAGACCTCGTAGCTGACGCCGAAGGTCATGACCAGGATGCACCAGGCGAACGCCTTGCCCACCCAGGCACTGATGCCATCGATGAAGTAGATGTAGCGGTTCATTGATCGTGTCCCGTGCGGCCCGCGACAAGTGCGGGCCCGTTGCAGGCGGGGCGGCACGCCAAGAATGACACGCCGCCCCGGCCCGGATCGGTCTAGTGCTGTTCGGCCTCGGATCAGAAGCCCATCTTGCCGAAATAGTGCTCGTAGGCCAGCTTGTAGTCGGCCGCGTTGATCAGGTCGTAGAAGGCGACGCGCTTCGACCATTCACGCTGCGAGTCGACGACCTTCTTGAAGAACGCATCCTCGGCATTCAGCTTGTCCAGAACCGTATCCCAGGACTTCAGCTGAGCCTCGAGAACGTCCTTCGGGGTCCGGTGGACCTTGACGCCCTTCTCGTTGATCAGCATCTGCAGATCCTTCGAGTAGTTGTCCATGGCGGTGGCGTAGTTCGCCGTGCTGGCCGCCTCGGCCGAATACTCGAGAATCGCCTGGTGCTCCTTCGGCAGCTTGCCGAAAACATCCTTGTTGAAGATGATTTCGAAGAATTCGGCCGCCTGATGGTACGAGCCCATCATGTAGTCCTTGACCACGTCCTGCGCGCCGAAACGGCTGTCCGAGGTCGGGTTGTTGTATTCGAAGGCATCGATGACGCCGCGCTCCATGGCGGGGATGATCTCGCCGCCGGCAAGCTGGGCGACCGAAAGGCCCATGCCCTGCATGATGTCCGTGGCCAGGCCGACGGTGCGGTACTTGATGCCCTCCAGATCCTTGGCGCTCTTGATTTCCTTCTTGAACCAGCCCAGCGGCTGGGTCGGCATCGGCATCGCGAAGAAGCCGACCAGATTCAGCTTGAGGATGTCCTGGATCAGTTCCTTGTACATGTCCTTGCCGCCGCCCTTCAGGATCCACGACAGGATCTGCGGAGCATTGGCGCCGAACACCGGGCCGGTGCCGAACAGCGAGGCGGCCTTGTGCTTGCCATACCAGTAGGCAGTCACCTGATGGCCCGCGTCGAGAACGCCGGAATGCACGGCGTCCTGCACCTGGAAGGCCTTGACGACGGCGCCCGACACCAGATAGTCGATCTTCAGGCGGCCACCGGCCATCGCCTGTACGCGGTCGACATATTCCATCGCCATTTCATTGAAAATATCGGATGCACCCCATGCTCCCTGCATCTTCAGGGTCACGGTCTGTGCGCGCGATACCTGCGGCATGGCAACGGCGGCGGCCGCGCCGGCGGCAACACCGGCACCGGCCGTCAGGAACTTGCGGCGGCTGGCGATCTTTGTGTTGGTTTCCTTGATGGTCATTATCTTTTCCTCCTCCCGAATTCATCCGGATAAAAAATTTCAGTGTTGCGGAGACAGATGGCGCCCGGGGTCCTTGCCCCGAAACCGCGCCAGCGACCTGCGCAATACTTTACACGGTCTGAACGGCTGAGTTATGGGAAGCTCCCTGTCAGAGTCCATGTTGCTTTCCGCGCGCGGATCGTTAGCGCCCGGCACGCTTAAACGTCCAACATTTTCCCATGCATCGCAACAGCTTTCCCGCCATGCGGAATAAGCACATGGAATACATTGACAAAATAACCTCAAATAGCCTCAGGCGACTCGATCTCCGGGTTCCCGTCCGGCGAAAAACGCATCCAGGTTGTCGAGCGCCCGGAATCCCATGGCGTTGCGGGTCTCGCGGGTGGCGCTGCCGATATGCGGCAACAGAAAGGTGTTGGGGAGGTCACGATAGCGCGGGTCGATGGCCGGTTCGTTGTTATAGACGTCCAGTCCCGCCGCCCAGAGCTTGCCGGATTTCAGCGCCGCGATCAGCGCGTCGTCGTCGACCAGCGCGCCGCGCGCGGTGTTGACCACGATGGCGCCGTCCGGCAGCCGGGCGATGCGCGCGGCGTTCAACACGCCCTTCGTCTCGGGCGTTGCCGGGCAATTCAGCGACAATATGTCGCAAAGGGGCAGCATGGATTCGAGATCGGCGTGGTAGACCGCGCCATGTTCCAGATCGGGGTCGATGCGCCGGCGATTGTGGTAATGCACTTGCATTTCGAAGGCGCGGGCGCGTCTGGCCACCACCTGGCCGACACGGCCCATGCCGACGATGCCGATCCGCTTGCCGGTCACTTGTACGCCGACCATGAAGGCCGGGCTCCAGTCGCGCCATTCGGCGGTTCGCACCAGACGCTCGCCCTCGCCGGCGCGCCGTGCCGCGCCAAGCAGGCAGAGCATGGCGATTTCCGCGGTGGCGTCACTCAGGACGTCAGGCGTATTGGTCACGACGATGCCGCGCGCCCTCGCCGCGGCCAGGTCGACATGATCGGTACCGACCGAGAAATTGGCGACGATCCGGATCGTCGCCGGCAACCGGCCGATCACTTCGGCGCTCAACCGTTCGGTATGACAGGGCATGATCGCCGACGCGCCATTGCACAGGGCTACCAGATCGTCCGCTGAATACAGCCGGTCGTCCGGG
Source organism: Rhodospirillales bacterium (assembly GCA_024644185.1). Taxonomy (GTDB): domain Bacteria; phylum Pseudomonadota; class Alphaproteobacteria; order UBA8366; family JADFVY01; genus JAHELM01. The sequence goes on from JAHELM010000011.1 coordinate 13,608, forward strand.
TTCAGACGCGGCGCATAGTCGCGTCCAAGCCTCGCCTCGACCGCCGCGGGCAATTTCCGGGTAACAACCACGACTGGTTTCGCGCTCATTCTGATGTCCTTTCGTCGAACGTCGATTCTGGCGATTGGCGGCGACCTTGTAGCATATTCCTTTACCTTTTCGAGTCATGATGAAGGTTCAATCCGACGCGGGGCGGGTCGCGTCGTCAGTGTCGCATCGAGGCAACGGGCAATCGGCATGCGGGAAATTCGGTTCGGATTTGTGGCTCTGGCTCTGGTCGCGCTGGTGGGGTGCGCGGCTACATCGGCGCCGGACATACGATCGCGGGCCGCTGCCGATCAGTTCGCCGCCGACATCCAAATGCGCCAGCGTTCCGGCGCCGCCGGCAGCGCGGCACCATCGGACATCGATCTGTTCGCCCGCATCTTCGAACGGGTTCGCGCCGATTACGTCAGTCCGATCGATGAGAGCGTTCTGCTGGCCGCCGCCAGCACCGCCGTGGTCGAGGCCGAACCGCCCCAGGGCGATGGGTCCGAGAACTGGCTGGTCGAGCAGGCGATCAAGGGGATGCTGGCCAAGCTCGATCCGTACACCACCTATCTGACACGCGAAGAATATGCCGCGATGCAGGATTCCATGCGCGGGCATTTCGGCGGTCTCGGCATCCGCGTCGCCAAGCCCGAGCAGGGCGGCGGAGTTCTTGTCGTCGCGCCGATGGAAGGCGCCCCGGCGGCCAGAGCCGGGCTGCGCAGCGGCGATCTGATCGTCGGCGTGGACGGCAAAAACGTCGTCGAATTGCCCATGACAGAGGTTGTCCGCATGCTGCGGGGCCGTGTCGGCACGAGCGTGATCCTGACGATCCAGCGGGCCGAGATGGCGGTCTTCGACGTCAGGCTGACCCGCGAGGAGATCCACACCGACACCGTGGAATGGCACCGCGAGGGCGATTTCGGATATCTGAAGATCGGTAGCTTCAGCGAGGACACGGACGAACAGGTTCGTCTGGCCATTCGGGAAATGCGTCTTGCCCTTGGCAATCGGCTTTCCGGGTTGATCGTCGACCTGCGCGACAATCCCGGCGGTCTGCTGGTCGAATCGGTGGCCGTATCCGACGACTTCATGGACCAGGGCGAAATCGTATCGACCCGCAGCCGAACCAGGACTCAACGGTACAGGGCCGGTGCGGGCGACATCGTCGACGGAGTCCCGATGGTCTTGCTGGTCAATGGCGGTTCGGCATCGGCGGCGGAGATTCTGGCCGGCGCGCTGAAGGACCATCGCCGCGCCGTTCTGTCGGCAGCCGGACCTACGGCAAGGGGACCGTTCAGACGGTGATCCCCATGGGACAGGGCACGGCTCTTAAACTGACCACCGCGCGCTATTACCTGCCGT
>JAHELM010000318.1 GCA_024644185.1 Rhodospirillales bacterium
ATTCCTATACGGTCGTCTCCGCAATCCGGACATTCTTTTAAAATCGAAAAGGAAGACCAAGATGAGCAAGCAAGCGATCGGCGGCATGAGCGCCCAGGGCCTGCCCTTTTCCAAGGGATATCGCGCCGGCGACCTGATCTTCGTATCGGGCCAGGTGGCCTTCGACGAGAAGGGCAAACTGGTCGAGGGCGGCATCGAGGCGCAGACGCGCCAGACCATGCGCAATATCGAATCCGTGCTGAAACTGGCCGGCGCCAGCCTGTCCGATGTGGTGAAGGTGAATGTCTGGCTGGATGATGCGCGCGATTTCGGTCGCTTCAACGCCACCTATGCCGAATTTTTCCCCAAGGACGCCCCGGCCCGCTCCACCGTCGAATCCAGGCTGATGATCGACGGCAAGATCGAGATCGACTGCGTTGCCTACAAGCCGGAGTAAGGTGGGATGAGCAAGCGACTTGACGGCCGCACGGCCATCGTTACCGGTGCCGCCCGCGGCATCGGCAAGGGTATCGTCACCTGCCTGGCGGAAGAGGGTGCGAAGGTGCTGTTCACCGACCTCAATGTCGAGGGCGGCAAGGCGACCGAGGCGGAATTGCGCGGCCACGGGCTGGAGGTTGCCTTCCTCAAGGCCGACACCAGCAAATCGGCCGATGTGGCGGCGATGGTGAAGGCGACGATCGACCGCTGGGGTCGCGTCGATATCCTGTGCCCGAACGCCGGTATCTTCCCGGAAACCCGCATCGCCGACATTTCCGAGCAGGAATGGGACGAGGTCTGCGCCGTCAACCTGAAGGGCCCGTTCCTGGCCGCCAAGGCCTGCCTGCCGCATATGCAGAAGCAGCGCTATGGCCGCATCGTCATCACCTCGTCGATCACCGGCCCTCGTGTCAGCTCGCCCGGCCACGGCCATTACGCGGCCACCAAGGCGGGCGTCGTCGGCTTCCTGCGCACGGCGGCGCTGGAATGGGCGCCGTGGGGCATCACCGTCAACGCCGTCGAGCCGGGCAATATCCTGACCGAGGGCATGAAACTGCACCGCGACCAGGCCTTCATCGACGCCCAGCAATCGGCGGTACCGCTGGGCCGCCTCGGCACGCCGCGCGACATCGGCATGACGGTGCGCTTCCTGGCCTCCGACGAGGCGGAATACATCACCGGCCAGACCATCGTCGTCGATGGCGGCCAGATTCTTCCCGAAATGCAGACCGCCATCCTGCCCCGCGCCCAATAGCGTGTGGCGCGGTGGTTTCGCCGCCGTGGCGATCCAGACTGCTCGCGGGCGGCCTGGATTGCCGCGCCGGCCTCGCCTGCGGTGTCCACCGTCCGCACGATCGTCATGGACGATATTGCGCGCAAGCCCGCATTCGCGCATGATCCCCGCCGAACGCCAGCCACCGAAAGAGGAAGTGCCCATGTCCCTGCACGCTGTGAAGACCGGAACCTCGCCCGAGGACGAACGCGTACGCCAGGGTCGCATCGATCTTGCGGCGGCCTTCCGGATGGCCGCGCGCTATGGCTGGAACGAGGCGGTGGCCAATCATTTCAGCCTCGCCGTCTCCGACGACGGGCGGCGCTTCCTGATGAACCCGCAGGGGCGACACTGGGCGCGGATGACGGCCAGCGACATTCTGGAACTCGATACCGACGAGGGCGCCGGTGCGATCGGCAGCGGCGCCGGCAAGGCCGATCCGACCGCCTGGCATATCCATTCGCGCATCCATGCGATGATGCCCGAGGCGCGTTGCGTGCTGCACACCCACATGGTGTATGCCACCACGCTGGCGTGCCTGAAGGATTACCGCCTGCAGATGATCGACCAGAACGCCATGCGCTTTTACAACCGCATCGCCTATGACGACGATTTCAACGGCATGGCGCTGGACGGCCAGGAAGGCGGGCGCATCTGCTCGGCGATGAAGGGCAAGAGCGTGATGTTCATGGCCAATCACGGCGTTGCCGTGGTTGCCGGCAGCGTCGCCGAGGCCTTCGACGAAATGTACTATCTGGAACGCGCCTGCCAGGTGCAGGTGATGGCGCTGCAGACCGGGCGGCCGCTGTGCGTGGTCTCCGACTCGATCGCCGAGCTGACCTGCCGGCAATGGCATGAGTATCCGGCCGATGCGGCGCACGACCATTTCAACGAGCTGAAACGCATTCTGGACCGGGAAGAGCCGGAATACGCGTCCTGAATACCGGCAGGGAAGGGAACCGAAAATGAATCAGGTCAGTTTCATCCGCATGGCGGACGGCACGCGCGAGGAATACGAATTCCTGACCCGTCTGGAAACCGACTATGCGTCGGGCGTCGCCGACCGCGTGCTCGACTATTTCGGCGCCCTGGAAACGACCATGGAGGGCTACAGGATCAGCCGCCAGGAACACGGGCTGCAGGCGGCGACCCGCGCCATGCGCGACGGCGCCGACGAGGAGATGGTGGTGGCGGCGTTGCTGCATGACATCGGCGATGCGCTCGCCCCCTATAGCCACAGCGAATTCGCCGCCGCCATGCTGCGGCCGTACGTGTCCGACCGGACATATTGGGTGGTGAAGCATCACGGGCTGTTCCAGGCCTATTACTACGCGCACCACCTGGGCGGCGACCGCAATGTGCGCGACCGCTACCGCGACAGCCCGTACTACCAGGACTGCGTGGCGTTCTGCGAGAAATGGGACCAGACCTCGTTCGACCCGGATTACGACACGCTGCCGCTGGCGCATTTCGAGCCGATGGTGCGTCGGGTGTTCGGCCGCAAGGCCCGCGAATACGACCGAACCTGAGGTGGGTGGGAATGGCATGAAGATAACTCCGGCGACGCGGATCGTCCTCCGCGGGGCTTTGGTCGGCGCGGTCTCCGGCGTGGTGGCGGCGGTGGTGATGTTTCTGCCCGAGGCGCTGGGCCTGGAGCCGGACACATCGGTAACCATCGCCGGTGCCGAGTTGCAGTTTTCGCCCCTGACACTGGGGCCTGGCCTGGTTTTCGGGCTGATCCTCGGCGGCGCCCTGCGCGGGCGCGGGATCGTGTCGTGGCGCTATCCGGCCTTCGTGGCGGCCACCATGTTCTCGTATTTTGCGGCGGTGCATCTGGCGATCGATGTGCTGGTGGATGTGCTCGACAATATCGTGCTGGTCGGCATGGCCGCCGGCGCCGCGGGCGCAACCCTTCTGGCGCTTCCCGCGGCCGGGTTGCTGCCGGATCTGCGGCGCCCCGCGCCGCTTGCCGCCATGATCGCCGCCGGCACGCTGCTGGGCGCGACCCTGTACTTTCCTATCGCCTGGGAGAACTTCTTTGGCTGGCTCTTCCTGTACGTGCCGTGGCAGGCGGGCTTTACGGCGGCGATGGCCGCGGGTTTCACCGGCCGCGGCCGGCGTCGATAGCACCAGGGTTCGCCGATATAGACCCGTCCAATGGGTTTTCATCGGCGAACCTTGGTGTAAGTACCTCTTGCCGGCGGGCGATGCCGGGACTATCACTGCGCGGCCGCGAAACGAGCGGTTTGGCGGAGACAGCAGGCCATGCGGTTCGGGCCGCAGCAAACGCCGCCCCTTGAGCACCAGAAAACACAGGTCTTCCTGGAAGGCGCCTTCGCGACCGAAGAATGTGCGCGACTTCTGGCCCAGGCCGAGACGGTGCCCGACGAAACCGGCCAGTTGATCGGTGGCGCCGCCATACGCGAGATCCGGCGATGCCGTGTGCGCTGGTTGCCCGAGGACGAGAATTTCGGCTGGCTCTACGACCGGTTAATCCGTCTGGTCGCGGAGGCCAATCGCGAACATTTCAATTTCGACCTCTGGGGCATGGACGAGCGGCTGCAACTGCTGGAATACGGGGCTGGCGATCTGGGTTTCTTCGACTGGCATGCCGATCGCGGGCGCGGTGGTTTCGCCAAGGTCCGCAAGCTGTCGGTTTCGGTACAGCTCTCCGATCCGGCGGACTATCGGGGCGGGG
>JAHELM010000319.1 GCA_024644185.1 Rhodospirillales bacterium
GGGCCGCAGCAATAGGTCGCGATCGGGCCCATCTTGTGCTTGTAGTGCCAGATTTCCGCACCGGTCTCGGCGTTCAGCGCATAGACGTGATTGAACGAGGTGGTCACATACATGATGCCGTTGACCACGATCGGCGTCGTCTCCATGGACTCGACGATCTCGGTCTGGAAGATCCACGCCGGACGCAGATTGGAGACATTGCTCGTGTTGATCTGGCGCGCCGGATAATAGCGCGTCTGGTCGTAATTGCCGTTGGTGTGCAGGAAGTTGTTACCGTCGCCGCCGGCGCGGTTCAGCATGTCCTGCGTGACCGCCTGCATGTCGCCATACAGGGTGCCGTTGTTCACTTCCTGGGCCTGTGCGGCGAACGATACCGCCACCATTCCCGCCGCCAGAAGGGCTCCGCCAAGGGCCCTTGCGGCCATGCCTCTCAGTCCTGTCATTCGATTCCTCCCACCCTTCCGTAAACCGGACGGGTATTTGATTTGAATTTTTCAGGATGGCTTCGGGAGTTTCAATCTCCCCCGTTTCCACCCCCCAAGCCCGAAGCCATCTGGCATCGGGACGCCCGCAACAGGGAACCGCATTATTCATTCTCTTGAGCCGGTCTTGCGTTCCGCCGGCAACTTATCGAATGGTTCCGGGCGAGATTATTGCGCCTTGACCGCCATTTCGTCAATTTATTGTGTTGTTCCCGCCGCCCGAAGGGTTGGGACAATCCGCTGCGTGGGGCCTGCGGCAGCGATTTGCGGCGCGCTTGCCTTCGTCCCGGCACTTGGTCATTCTGGCATCCGGAACCGGCACCGAAGCGAGGGAAGAATGATCCGCCGAACCGGACTGGTGGCCGCATGCGTGTTTGCCCTGCTGACCGGCCCGGCGGCCGGCGAGCCGAGCGGCCGCATCTATGTCAGCAACGAAAAAAGCAGCACGATCACGGTTCTCGACGGCAAGACCAACGAGGCGGTCGACAGCTTCCCGACCTGTGCCCGGCCGCGCGGCATGCATTTCAATGTCGATCGCACACAGTTCTTCGTCGGTTGCGCCGACGACGATGTGATTGCCATCTACGACGTGGCCACGGCCAAGCCGGTCAAGCGCATCCGCAAGATGGAGCAACCGGAAACCTTCGACCTTTCGCCGGACGGAAAATTCCTGATCGTTTCCAACGAAGAAGACGCGGCGGCGAGCAAGGTGGAGGTGGAGACCGGCAAGGTCGTGGCCCAGGCCGAACTGGGCGAAGAGCCGGAGGGCGTATTGTTCAGCCATGACGGCAGGACGGTCTATGTCGCCTCGGAAGCCGCCAATATAGTCCACGTCATCGATTTCGAGACCATGGAGGTGCGCAAGGACGTGTTCGTCGGCACCCGGCCGCGACGCTTCGCACTGACCCCCGACGAAAAGGAATTATGGGTTTCCGCCGAGCTGGCCGGCGCCGTCAACATCATCGACACCGCCAGCCTGACGGTAAAAGAGGATATCCTGTTCGACCCGCCCGGCTTCCGCCGCAACGAAGTTACGCCGGTCGACCTGCTGATCAGCCGTGACGGCAAGACCGCCTTCGTGACCCTGGGCCGGGCCAACCATATCGCCGTGATCGACGTGGCGACCCGCAAGATCCGCGCCTATGTGCTGGTCGGCAAACGCCCCTGGGGCCTGGCGCTGAGCCGCGACGAGAAGACCCTCTTTGTCGCCAACGGCCTGTCCGACGACGTGTCGATCCTCGACGTGCCGTCGCTGAAGGTCCGCAAATCGGTGCCCGTCGGCATGATCCCCTACGGCATCCTGATCGACGATTGAGGAGGCTTCGCATGCGCCGCCTCGCCGCCGCCCTCCTGTTCACGGTCGTCGCGCTGTCCGGCACCGCGCTGCAGGCGCAAGACCGCAAGCCCTTCGCCATCGGCTATCTGCAAATCACCGACGACCCGCGCTATACCGAGCGCCGCGGCTATACGGGCGTGCAGCTGTGGACGCGCCACCGCCCGGTCGACGGGGCCGAGACGGCGGTCCGCGAAAGCAAGGTGCTGAGCCGGGCTCTTGGGCTGGACCTGTCGCTGGTGCGCGCCGAAGCACCGGATGCGGAAGGCCTGGCAACGCAGGCCCGCCGGTTGCTGGCGAAGGGTGGCGTCCGATTTTTCCTGGTCGATGCCGCAAGCGACGTGCTGCTGACCCTGGCCGACGCGTTGGCGGGCGAGGACGCGCTGCTGTTCAACATCGCCGAGCCGGACGACGCACTGCGGCGGGTGAACTGCCGCCGCAACCTGATGCACGTGCTGCCCGACCGTTCCATGCTGGCGGATGCGCTGGCGCAATATCTGGTCGCCAAGGGCTGGCGCAACGTGCTGGTGCTGCGCGGCCCGCTACCGGAAGATACGGTGCTGGCCGGCGCATTTGCCGCCTCCGCGCATAAATTCGGGGCGAAGATTGTCGCCACACGCGACTTTGTGCTCAGCAACGACCCGCGCGAGCGCGACCAGAACAATATCGTGCTGCTGACGGGCGCGCCCGATTACGACGTGGTGTTCCTGGCCGACAGCGACGGCGAGTTCGGCCGATACGTGCCCTACCAGACCGGCCGGCCGCGACCGATCGTCGGCAGCGAGGGGCTGATCGCCTCGGCCTGGGACTGGAGCTGGGAACGGCACGGCGCGCCGCAGTTGAACCAGCGCTTCGACCGAACGGCCGCGCGCCGCATGCAGGATACGGACTGGGCCGCCTGGGCCGCGGCCAAGGCGGTTCTGGAAGCCGCGTCACGCACCGGCGGTGCCGATTTCGCCGCCATCGGCGCCTATCTTCGCGGGCCCGAATTGACGCTGGATACGTACAAGGGCACGCCGTCCAGCTTCCGGCCGTGGAACAACCAGCTGCGCCAGCCGATCCTGCTGCACACCCACGACGCGACCATCGCCCGCGCGCCGCTGCCCGAATTCCTGCACCAGCGCGATACGCTGGATACGCTGGGTATCGACGAGCCGGAAAGCACCTGCCGGTTCTGATCGGCTTATTTCCAGGCAAAGCCCGGCTGTTCGAAATGAGCGACGCGGGTGTGGCGGCCGAGCAGCGCCACCTCGCGGAACTGGTAGAGGATCGCCGCCGTCGGCGCATAGACGTGATGGCCGAGCGTCGGCAGCGGCGCCGACAGCACCGGGCTGGGGCCGCCGCCGGACCAATCGAGATGGGGCACCTCCGGCAGGCACAGTTCGTCCAGCGGGATGCGGAAGACCTCGGCCACCTCGGCCGGGTCGGGGTCGATCGCCGCCACCGCGCCGGCCCACAGCACGAAGGGCGTAATGCGGAAGCCTGACCGGGTGGGGAAATCGTCGAGCACGCCGAGCACTGCGCCGACACCGAGATCCAGCCGCACTTCCTCGCGAAGTTCGCGCAGCGCCGCCTCTCGCGCCGTCTCGCCGGCATCGATCCGGCCACCCGGCAGCGCATACTGTCCGGAATGCCGGTTCAGCCGTTCCGGACGCAGGGTCAGCAGGACCGCCGCTGGCCCGCCCTCGGCCTCGCCGGCAACGACCACGCACACCGAAGCCGGGCGTAGCGCCGGATCGGCAACGGGAAGCGCGGTGAACCCGGCCAAGTTCCGCGCGATCGTCGCGCGTAGCGTCTCCGACAGACGATGGCGATCTGGCTGTCCGGTCATCGCGCCCGTTCGAATGAGGAAAGAATTTGGTGCGCCCGAGAGGACTCGAACCTCTGACCCCCGGTTTAGGAAACCGATGCTCTATCCTGCTGAGCTACGGGCGCCCTGCCGGGTATATAACGCATCCGTGGCGGCCGCGCTACCGCTCCATTGGCGCGGAGGCCGCGCCGCCTGGCGGCGCCGGGCACTGGACGCTTTCGCGGGAATCAGACAGCCCGCTTGAACCGCTCGGTCGCGGCGACGAGGGCTGCCGCAATACCCGGCTCCAGCGCCGAGTGACCGGCATCGGGGATC